>JAJKJG010000248.1 GCA_021154065.1 Methylobacterium sp. | reverse complement strand
GGGTCGACGCGGGACGCCTCGATCGTGCGGATGAGGTCGAAGATGCCGACGATCGCGACGAGGGTGGTGTCCTTGAACAGGCCAGTGAAGGTGTTGACGATGCCCGGGATCACGATCTTGAGCGCCTGCGGCAGGATGATGAAGACCATCGTCTGCCAGTAGTTCAGCCCGAGCGACATCGCGCCCTCGTACTGGCCCTTCGGCATCGCCTGCAGGCCGCCGCGCACGACCTCCGCCATGTAGGCCGAGGCGAACAGCGCGACGCCGACGAGGGGCCGCATGAGCCGGTCGACGGTCGTGCCCTCGGGTAGGAACAGGGGCAGCATCGTGTTCGCCATGAACAGCACGGTGATCAGCGGCACGCCGCGCACGAACTCGATGAAGATGACCGAGAACACCCGGATGATCGGCAGCCGCGAGCGCCGCCCGAGCGCCAGGATGATCCCGAACGGCAGCGAGAACACGATCCCGACCGTCGAGACCACGATGGTGACGAGGATGCCGCCCCACAGCGAGGTCGGTACCGTCTCGAGGCCGAGCCAGTCGGCGCCGGCGAGGAGGAGGTAGGCGAGGATCGGGAACACGACGAAGAAATAGACCGCGCCCCAGGTGCGCTTCGGCGCGTCGAGCCACAGCATCCAGCCGACGCCGACGGCGAGGAGCGCGAAGAAGACGTCGACGCGCCAGCGCAGGTGGATCGGGTAGGAGCCGTAGACGAAGTAGTTGATCTTGTCGAAGACATAGGCCCAGCAGGCCCCGACCGGACGGCCGACGACCTCGGGCCGGCAGGCGTCCCGGTCCGCGCCGGTCCAGACCGCGTCGACGAGGAAGAAGCGGACGATCCCCGGCAGCAGGGCATAGACCAGGTAGAGCCCGATCAGGGTCAGGACGATGTTGAGGGGCCCGGAGAACAGGTTCTGGCGCACCCAGGCGAGCGGCCCCCGCACCATGCTGGGCGGCGGCGCCGCGTCGAGTTGCTGGGAGCGGACGAAGCGCAGGGTCTGGAGCGCGGCGTCGGTCGCGGTGCCGGTCACGGTGCTCACGGGCGCCCTCCCCCTATCGTTCCACGATCGCCACGCGGCGATTGTAGACATTCATGACGGCGGAGGTGGACAGGCTGATGGTCAGGTACACCGCCATGGTGATGGCGACGACCTCGACCGCCTGCCCGGTCTGGTTCAGCACCGTGCCCATGAAGATCTGGACGAGGTCCGGATAGCCGATCGCGACCGCGAGCGAGGAGTTCTTGGTCAGGTTGAGGTACTGGCTCGTCAGCGGCGGGACGATCACCCGCATGGCCTGCGGCACCACGACGAGCCGCAGCGTGTGGCCGGGGCGAAGCCCGAGCGCGCCGGCCGCCTCGGTCTGGCCCTTGGACACGGCGAGGATGCCGGCCCGCACGACCTCGCCGATGAAGGCCGCCGTGTAGATCACGAGGCCGAGGAGGAGCGCCACGAACTCGGGGTAGAGCTGCATCCCGCCGCGCAGGTTGAAGCGCTGCTGCTGCGGGACGTCGAAGGTGATCGGGTTCATGCCGAGGAGGGCGAGCACGAGCCAGACCAGCACCGGCACTCCGACGATGAGCCCGAGCGCCGTGAGGCCGACGGGGTACTGCCGGCCGGTCGCCTCCTGCTGCCGCCGCGCCCAGGTCCGGAACGCGATCGTGCCGACGATCCCGAGGAGCAGACTCAGGGGGATCGCCCAGGCGTCCGCCGCGAGGAGCGGCTTCGGCATCGACAGGCCGCGGTTGTTGAGAAAGAAGCCGGCGCCGAAGCTGACCGACTCCCGCGGGCTCGGCAGCGGCGTCAGCACCGCGATGTACCAGAACAGGAGCTGCAGCAGCAGCGGCTCGTTGCGGATGACCTCGACGTAGACGGTCGCGAGCCGCGCCACGATCCAGTTCTTGGACAGGCGCGCGATGCCGATGGTGAAGCCGAGGATCGTCGCGAGGAAGATGCCGACGATCGCGACCACGAGCGTGTTGAGCAGGCCGACGATGAAGGCTTCGCCGTAGGTCGAGCCGGCGGCGCTGAAAGGGATGTAGGCCTGGTTGACGTCGAAGCCGGCGGTGTTGTTGAGGAAGCCGAAGCCCGAGGCGATGCGCGCGGCCCTGAGGTTCGCGACGGCGTTGGTGGCGGCCTGATAGACCAGGAAGACGACGACCGCGGTGAGGACGACCTGATAGACGGCCGCCCGGACCTTCGGGTCGTAGAGCAGCGACCCGCGCGCGGGCGCGTCCTGGGCTAAGGTCGACACTGGCATTCCCCGCTGACGCTTCTTGTGTCTCGCTGTCGCTAGCCTGTCATGCAAACGTCGCGCCGCCAAGGGGTGGCGGCGCGCAAAAAGGAAAGGGCGCCCGGATCCGCTCCGGACGCCCGTCTTAGGTCCGTGTCGCGCTTTCAGCGGATCGGCGGGGCGTACTGCAGGCCGCCCTTGGTCCAGAGCGCGTTCTGGCCGCGCTGGATCTTCAAGGGCGAGCCCTGGCCGACGTTCTTCTCGAAGACTTCGCCGTAGTTGCCCACCTGCTTGATGATCCGGAAGGCCCAGTCGTTGGTCAGCCCGACGGCCTCGCCGAACTTGCCCTCGCTCCCGAGCATGCGCTTGATCTCGGGGTTGTCGTTCTTCAGCATTTGGTCGACGTTGGCCTTGGTGACGCCGAGCTCCTCGGCGTTGATCATGGCGAAGTGGGTCCAGCGGACGATGTCGCCCCACTGGTTGTCGCCGTGGCGCACGGCCGGGCCGAGGGGCTCCTTGGAGATGATCTCGGGCAGCACGATGTGCTCGTCCGGAGCCGAGGCCTTGAGGCGCTCCGAGTAGAGGCCCGAGGCGTCCGTCGTGAAGGCGTCGCAGCGGCCGGACTCGTAGGCCTTGAAGGTCTCGTCCGCGGTCGCGAAGGCGACGACCTCGTACTTCAGGTTGTTGGCGCGGAAGAAGTCGGCGAGGTTGAGCTCGGTCGTCGTGCCCTGCTGGGTGCAGACCGAGGCGCCCGAGAGCTCCTTCGCCGAGGCGACGCCGAGCTTCTTCCGCACCATGAAGCCCTGGCCGTCGTAGTAGTTGACGGCGGGGAAGTCGAGGCCGAGCTGGGTGTCGCGCGACATCGACCAGGTCGAGTTGCGGGCGAGCACGTCGACCTCGCCCGACTGCAGCGCCGTGAAGCGGTCCTTCGCCGAGAGCGGAATGAAGCGCACCTTGGTCGGGTCGTTGAAGATCGCCGCCGCGAGCGCCCGGCAGAAGTCGACGTCGAGGCCGGTCCAGTTGCCCTGCGCGTCCGGGACGCCGAAGCCGGCAAGCCCCGGGTTCGAGCCGCAGGTCAGGAAGCCCTTCTGCTTGACGTTGTTGAGGGTCGCCTGGGCGGAAGCCGCCGAGGCCATGAGGGTTGCCGCCAAGCCGACGGCGATCGTTGCAATTGCCCGTTTCATTCCGATGTTCTCCCGCTCTGTTGCTGTCGTGACCAGCGGCGGTCGCTTGACGCGACAGCCTTCCGTGGCGGATCGAGCCGCCCTCCGGCCTTATGGCCAAGGTCGGCGGGTCTGTCGCAAACCTGCCGGCCCGCGTCAACACGCGGGCAAGTCAGGCCGGCGCCGGACGATGGTTCGGCCCTCCCGCTGCGAAGGCGGCCATCACATGCGACAAACGGCGGGCGGTCAAGGGTGAAGGGCAGCACGCCTTGACGGGGCGGTGCGATCGGCGCACATGGCCGGCCTTCCCAAGAACCAAAGCCCATGACGCTCTCCCCGCCCAAGGACCTGTCGCGCTTTGCCGAGCGCACCCGGCTCGTCCATGCCGGTCGCGACCCCGCGCAGCAGCACGGCTTCGTCAATACCCCGATCTATCGCGGCTCGACGGTGCTCTATCCGAGCGCCGAGGATTTCCAGCATCGGCGGGCGCACTACACCTACGGCACCAAGGGGACGCCGACGACGGAAGCGCTCGAGAGCGCCTGGACGGCCCTCGCCGGCGCCGCCGGAACGGTGCTTGCCCCCTCCGGGCTTGCCGCGCTCACGCTCGCGCTGATGTCCTGCCTCAAGGCCGGCGACCACCTCCTGGTCACGGATTCGGTCTACCGGCCGACGCGCCAGTTCTGCGACGGCGTCCTCAAGGCCTTCGGCGTCGAGACGACCTATTACGACCCGGCGCTCGGCGCCGGCGTCGAGGCGCTGCTGCGGCCGAACACCACGGCGGTGTTCACCGAGGCCCCGGGTTCGCAATCCTTCGAGATGCAGGACATCCCGGCCATCGCCGCGGCGGCGCACCGGCACGGCGCCGTCGTGCTGATGGACAACACCTGGGCGACGCCGCTGCTGTTCCCGCCGCACGAGCGCGGCGTCGATCTCGCGATCGAGGCCGGAACCAAATACCTGTCGGGCAACTCGGACCTGCTGCTCGGGCTCGTGTCCGCGAGCGCCCGCGCCTGGCCGGCGTTGCGGCGCACCTTCGACAGCTTCGCCATGTGCGCCGGACCGGAGGATGTCTTCCTGGCCCTGCGCGGCTTGCGGACGATGGCGCTGCGCCTCAAGGAGCACGAGCGTCAGGCGCTCGACATGGCGCGCTGGCTGGCGGCCCGCCCGGAGGTCGCCCGCGTGCTCCACCCGGCGCTCGAGAGCGATCCCGGCCACGCGATCTGGAAGCGCGACTTCAAGGGCTCGTCGGGGCTGTTCTCGATCGTGCTCGAGCCGGCGCCGAAGGGGGCCATGGAGGCGATGCTCGACGGCCTCGAGCTGTTCGGGATCGGCGCCTCCTGGGGCGGCTTCGAGAGCCTCGCGATCCCGTTCGACTGCGCCGCCTACCGCACCGCCACGCGCTGGAATCCGCCGGGCCCGGCGGTGCGCCTCCATATCGGCCTCGAAGACCTCGACGATCTCAAGGCCGATCTCGATGCCGGGTTCGCGCGGCTGCGGCGCGAGGCCGCGAAGGCGGCGTGAGGGTCAGTCGTCAGTCGTCAGTCGTCAATCGTCAATCGTAAGCGGTCGATAACTGACCACCGACGACTGACGCCTGACTATTCACGACTGCCTTTCCCGAAAGATCAGCATCAAATTCCGCACGTAGATCACAATCGCCAGCGTCTGGCCGAAGATGATCACCGGCTCGCGCCGGACGAGGCCGTAGACCAGCGTCATCAGCCCGCCGGCCATCGAGAAGAACCAGAACGCGAGCGGCATCACGCTCTTGCCGGCCCGCTCGCTGGCGATCCACTGAACGATGAACCGGGCCCCGAACAGGACCTGGGCGACGAGGCCGAAAAAGAGCCAGAAGTCGAAGCGCGCGACGAAGACGTCGTAGAAATAGGCTCCGAGGTCCTGCGACAGCCGGATCAGCATCACCCCACCTCCCGCACCACGGGAACGCGCCTGCGGCGCCTGATCAACCACCACACGCCGCAAAGGTCCATGATCCCGACCCAGAGCCGGTCGAACATGCCGTAGTTCGACCGCCCGGCGCGGCGCGGGCGGTCGACGACGTCGACATGGGCGATCTCCAGGCCCTCGCGCTTGACGAGGGCCGGCATGAAGCGGTGCAGCGCGTCGAAATAGGGCAGCGCCAGGTAGAGGTCGCGCCGGAAGGCCTTGAGCCCGCAGCCGGAATCGCGCGTCCCGTCCCTGAGGATCGCGCCCCGCACCCCGTTCGCGATCCGCGACTGCAGCTTCTTGAAGCCGCCGACGCGGCGCAGGCGCTGGCCGGCGGCGAGGCCGATCCGCTCGCCGCCCTGCAGCAATGCCTCATAGAGCTGCGGAATGAAGGCCGGATCGTTCTGGCCGTCGCCGTCGAGCGTCACGACGACGGGCGCGCGGGCGGCGCGCACACCGCTGCGCACGGCGGCGCTCTGACCGCAGCTCACCTCGTGGCGCAAGCCCCGCAGCCAGGGGCGGGAGAGGCGCGCCGTCGCGATCTCCGCCGCCGTCGCGTCCGACGAGCCGTCATCGACGTAGATCAGCTCGAAGGGCTTGAGCGTCACGCACGCGCGCTCGATCTCTTCGATCAGCGGGGCGACGTTGCCGGCCTCGTTGCGCACCGGAACGACGACGCTGAGGAGCGGGCTCTCGCCGCGGTCGGTCTCTGCCATGGCCTTTGGGTTTGTTAGCGCCGGCGGGTCGGAGGTCGCCTGCCCTCTATCATGGGCGTACCGCATATGCGCCAATCTCGAGCCCGCGCCCGCCGTTGAAATTGAAGCCGGAGAGCCGCGCGAGAAGCGCCGGGCGGATCCCGGCGTGGTCGGCCTCCTGCCGGAAGCGGTCGTCGAACCGAGCCTCGACGAAGGCGAGGCGACAGCCGCCGCCTTTGAGGAACTCGGCCGCCTCGCCGGCGCCAGCGAACATCCGCAGCTCGGTTCCGGCGAGGAACACGAGGCTCGGCTCGCGGTAGCCGAGCGTTCCGACCGCCGGGTGCGGGCAATCGAGGGCGCGCGCCGTCTCGGCGAGATGCGGCGACAGCCGCAAGGATTGCATCACCGGCTGGGTGAAGGTGAAGGCGCCGATAGCGAGGATCGGCGAGGCGGCGACGGCGAGGAGCGCAGCCGCCCCGGGCTCGTCGCGGACGAAGCGCCACCAGGCCGCGAAGGCAACGAGCGTGGCGAGAAGCATGACCGCAAGCCCGGCCCAGGGCAGGCGCCCGTCGAGGGTCTTGGCCGCGAAGGCAAGCCCGACCGCGATCCCGGCCGGAATAAACGGGATCAGCAGCGCCGTCAGCTTCGCGGCGAGGTCGCGCGGCGCGATAAAGCCGCGCGCCAGCGCCAGCACGGTCACGATCGCGATCGCCGGATAGAGCGGCATGACATAGTGCGGCAGCTTCGTCGGCACGAGCTCGAAGACGAGCCAGCTCGGCACGATCCAGGCGAGCGCGAAGGCGATGCGGTCGTCG
>JAJKJG010000247.1 GCA_021154065.1 Methylobacterium sp. | reverse complement strand
GTTCTCGCTCGCCGGCGTGCCGCCGCTCGCCGGCTTCTTCGCCAAGTTCTACGTCTTCGGCGCGGCGATCGAGGCCCGGCTCGTGACGCTCGCCGTCATCGGCGTAGTGACGAGCGTCGTCGGTGCCTATTACTACGTGCGCATCGTCAAGATCATGTATTTCGACGAGCCCCGCGGCGCCTTCGAGCCGATGGCGCCGGCGCTCAAGATCGTGCTCGGCCTCGCGAGCGCCGTGATCCTCCTGTTCTGGATCGTGCCGGCCCCGCTTGTCGGCGCGGCGGCGGCCGCCGCGCGCTCGCTGTTCTGAGCGGATGCGGTTTCGTCTCGCCCCGGGCGCTGAAGCGGCGGGCTACCGGATCAAGAGCTACGATAGCGTCGGCTCGACGAACGCCGAGGCGATGGCGCTCGGCCGGGCAGGGGAGCCGGGCGGCCTCTGGGTCGTGTCGCGAGACCAGACCGCCGGACGCGGCCGGCGCGGCCGGAGCTGGGCGGCGGCGCCGGGGAATCTCGCCGCGAGCCTCCTCCTGAAGGGATCGTTTCAGCCGGCCGTCGCTGCGACGCTCGGCTTCGTCGCCGGCGTCGCGCTCCGCGACGCGCTCGCGGCCGTCGCACCCGCAGCGTCGTTCCGGCTCAAATGGCCGAACGACCTCCTCGCGGACGGAGCGAAGCTCGCCGGCATCCTGCTCGAAACCGAGACCGTCGCACAGGATCAAAGGATCGTCGTCGTCGGCATCGGGGTGAACGCGGCCACCTCGCCGCGCGAGCTGCCGTATCCCGCGACGTCGCTTGCCGAGCTCGGGCACGCCGTCGCCGCCGAGGCGGTTTTCGCCGCCTTGAGCGACAGCTGGGCCGCCTGCGAGCGCCTCTGGGACGAGGGGCGCGGCATGCCCGCAATCCGCCGGCGCTGGCTCGCCGGCGCCGCCGGGCTCGGTGACGACATCGCCATTCGGATCGGCGCCGATACCGTGCGCGGCACATTCGAGACCATCGACGACGCCGGCCAGCTCATCTTGCGTACCCCGAACGGCACGACCCGCGCCATCGCCGCCGGCGATGTGCATTTGGGTGCGGCGGCGACGGCAAGGGAGATGGCGTAACTTTGATGATACGCCCGCAATCTCCTCATCCTGAGGTGCGAGCCATAGGCGAGCCTCGAAGGACGCACCCTGCCGACGCGGCCCCACCGCCGGTGCGTGCTTCGAGGCTCGTCGCTTCGCTCTTCGCACCTCAGCATGAGGGATCGAGGATGGCACCAGCTGGATTGGGCGCCTAACCCATGACCTCCCCCGACGAGCTCGTGTTCGTGCCTCTCGGCGGCCTCGGCGAGATCGGCATGAATGCCGCGCTCTACGGCTTCGGGCCGGCGCGCTCGCGCAAGTGGATCCTCGTCGATGTCGGCCTCGGCTTTGCGGGCGAGGAGGGGCTGCCGGGCGTCGACCTGATGTTCCCGGACACCCGCTTCATCGAGGGCGAGCGCCAAAACCTCCTCGCGATCTTCATCACCCACGCCCATGAGGACCATATCGGCGCCTTGGCCGAGCTGTGGCCGCGCCTGCGGGTGCCGGTCTATGCGACGCGCTTCGCGCTCGGCATACTCGAGGCGCGCCGGCTCGGCGAGCCGGGAGCGCCCAAGGTTGAGCTCAAGGAGATCGCCCCCGGGCAGCGCATCGCGGTCGGGCCGTTCACGGTCGAGTACGTGCCGGTCGCCCATTCGATCCCGGAATCGAACGGGCTCGCGATCCGCAGCCCGCTCGGGCTCGTCGTCCATACCGGCGACTGGAAGCTCGACGACACGCCTTTCGTCGGCAATACCACCTCGGAGGCGGTGTTCCGGCGGCTCGGCGACGAGGGCATCCTGGCGCTCGTCTGCGACTCGACGAACGTCGTGCGCGAGGGCCGCAGCCCGAGCGAGAGCGAGGTCGCAAAGCGGCTCGCCGAGATCATTGCGGCGTCGCCGGCGCGGGTCGCGGTCACGACCTTCGCCTCGAACGTCGCCCGCATCCGCGCCGTCGCGCTCGCGGCGCAGGCCTGCGGCCGCGAGGTCATCGCGGTCGGGCGCGCCATGGACCGGGTGATCGAGGTCGCGCGCGAATGCGGCTATCTCGACGGCCTGCCCGAGTTCCGCCCGCCCGATGCCTACGGCTACCTGCCCCGCGACAAGGTCGTCGCCCTGATCACAGGATCACAGGGCGAGCCGCGCGCCGCGCTCGCCCGCATCGCCGACGACGAGCATCCCGAGATCACGCTGTCGAAGGGCGACCGGGTGATCTTCTCGTCGCGCGCCATTCCCGGCAACGAGAAGGCGATCGGAAGGATCGTCAACATGCTCGTCCGGCAGGGGATCGAGATCCTGACCGACCGGCACGACCTCGTCCATGTCTCGGGCCATCCGCGCCGCGACGAGCTCGCCGCGATGTACCGCTGGACGCGGCCGCGGATCGCCGTGCCCGCGCATGGCGAGGACATCCACCTGGCCGAGCACGCCGCCTTCGCCAGGGCGCAGGGCGTGCCCGAGGTCGTGCGCGCCCGCAACGGCACCGTCGTGCGGCTCGCGCCGGGGCGGGCCGAGATCGTCGACGACGTGCCGGTCGGGCGGCTCTACAAGGACGGCGACATCACCATCGACTCGACGGAGCGCGCCGTGCCGGAGCGGCGCAAGCTCGCCTTCGCCGGCCTGGTCTCGGTCGCGATCGCGATCGATCGCCGCGGCGAGATCGCCGGCGACCCGGTGATCGACATCATGGGCGTGCCCGACAAGGACCGCCGCGGTAAGCCGATCGCCGACCTTATCGCCGACACCGTCGGCCAGGTGCTCGACAGCCTGCCGAAGGCGCGCCGCCGCGACTCCGAGGCGGTCGAGGATGCGGTCGCCCGGGCGGTGCGCTCGGCAGTGAACAACGTCTGGGGCAAGAAGCCCGCCTGCCATGTGCTCGTCGTCGAGATCTGAAAAAGGAACGCTAAGCCCATGATCGGACGGCTGAATCACGTGGCGATCGCGGTCCACGACCTCGAGGCGGCGTCGCGCGTCTACCGCGACATGCTCGGGGCCGAGCTGTCGGCGCCGCTGCCCCAGCCCGAGCACGGCGTGACCGTCGTCTTCATCACCCTGCCGAACACGAAAGTCGAGCTTCTGGAACCACTTGGCGAGGGGTCGCCGATCGCCGGCTTCCTCGCCCGCAACCCCGAGGGCGGCATCCACCACATCTGCTACGAGGTCGACGACATCGGCGCCGCCCGCGACCGGCTGATCGCGGCGGGCGCCCGGGTGCTGGGCCCGCCGGAGCCGAAGATCGGCGCCCACGGCAAGCCGGTCATCTTCCTGCACCCGAATGACTTTTGCGGAACGCTTGTCGAGCTGGAGCAGGCCTGAGAGGTGCGATGATCGCCCGCATCGCGGCTTCGCTCGCCGCTACCGCCGCCGCCGTCATCCTGTTGTCGGGGCTCGCGATTCTCGCCTCGGTCCGGCTCTTCGGCCTGACGCTTGCCGGCGCGCTGTCGCTGTATTTCGTGATCTGGTGGACGGCCCTCTTCGCGGTCCTGCCCTTCGGCATTCGCAGCCAGCACGAGGACGGGCCGGTGACGCCTGGTACCGATCCCGGCGCGCCCGCGCTGCCGCGGCTGCGCGAGAAGGCGGTGTGGACGACGCTTCTGGCCGCGGCGGTGCTCGTCGCGACCGCCCTGCTGCTGCCGCTGACCGGCCTCTAGGGCCCTAAAAACAAAAAGCAAGGCCAAGGCCTTGCTGGGATGCGTTGCACCAGGTTGTTAAGCCCGGCTTATCACGCCGGCCGCCGACGAACGCGGCGAACTGAGGCCGTTATCCTCCCGAGACTTGGGACCGTCCCTCAACGGGCGCGGTGCGGCGCTTATAGGAAGAGGCGGACGCGATGTCACGCCTTTGTGCAGCCGCCGGCGCCATTTTTTGCAAATTGCCTGAGAATCCGGCGCTGTTCTCCTCCAATCCCGGGCCGAGTTCCCCCAATCCAACGGCCGCCGGGTGCGCCGGCGGCTTGGTCGGCTTGTGTTTTGGCCGGGGGCCGTGTTGGTAGCCTCGGGTCAAAATCGCGCCCGCCGCCCATCAGCTCGGACCGGAGCCTCATGCGTCTCTCCCGCTATTTTATGCCCACGCTGCGCGAGACGCCGCGGGAGGCGGAGATCGTCTCGCATCGGCTGATGCTGCGCGCCGGCCTCATCCGCCAGCAGGCCGCCGGCAGCTTCTCCTGGCTGCCGCTCGGCCTCAGGGTGCTGAACAAGATCAACCGCATCGTCCGGGAGGAGCAGGACCGCTCGGGCGCGATCGAGGTCAAGATGCCGACGATCCAGTCGGCGGATCTCTGGCGCGAGTCGGGCCGCTACGACGCCTACGGCAAGGAGATGCTGCGCATCACCGACCGGCACGAGCGCGACATGCTCTACGGCCCGACGAACGAGGAGATGATCACCGACATCTTCCGGTCCTACGTCCGCTCCTACAAGGACCTGCCGCTCAACCTCTATCACATCCAGTGGAAGTTCCGGGATGAGGTCCGGCCGCGCTTCGGCGTCATGCGCTCGCGCGAGTTCCTGATGAAGGACGCCTATTCCTTCGACCTCGACCAGGCCGGCGCGCGCCACTCCTACAACAAGATGTTCGTCGCCTATCTGCGCACCTTCGCGAGACTCGGCCTGAAATCGATCCCGATGCGGGCCGACACCGGCCCGATCGGCGGCGATCTCTCGCACGAGTTCATCATCTTGGCCTCGACGGGCGAGAGCGAGGTCTTCTGCCACGAGGACTATCTCGGCTTCGAGGTGCCCGCCGCCGATACCGATTTCGACGACGTCGCCGGGCTGCAGGCGATCGTCGACAAATGGACCTCGCTCTACGCCGCGACCTCCGAGATGCACGACCAGAGCGCCTTCGAGGCGATTCCGGCCGAGAAGCGCATGTCGGCGCGCGGCATCGAGGTCGGCCATATTTTCTACTTCGGCACCAAGTACTCGGCCCCGATGGGCGCGAAGGTGATGGGTCCGGACGGGCAGGAGCACGAGGTCCATATGGGCTCCTACGGCATCGGCCCGACGCGCCTCGTCGCGGCGATCATCGAGGCGAGCCACGATGACAACGGCATCGTCTGGCCGGCGCCGGTCGCTCCCTTCGACGCGGCGATCCTGAACCTGAAAGTCGGCGATGTCGGCACCGACGCCGCCTCGAAGCAGCTCCATCTCGCGCTCGAAGGCGCGGGCTTCGACGTTCTCCTCGACGATCGCGACGAGCGCGCCGGCGCGAAGTTCGCAACCGCCGACCTCATCGGCACGCCGTGGCAGGTCCTCGTCGGCCCGAAGAGCCTCGCCGAGGGCAAGGTCGAGCTCAAGCGCCG
>JAJKJG010000246.1 GCA_021154065.1 Methylobacterium sp. | reverse complement strand
TCATCGCCGTCGCCCGCAAGCTCCTCACCATCCTCAACGCCATCCTGCGAGACCAAAAACCATGGCAGCCCGCTTGACACCCAAGACAGTCGCTCCCCCGCTTCGCGGGTGAGGAATTTCAGGCAGCAAAAATCCTCCTCCGTCGCTGTTGCGACGGGGGAGGGGGACCATGCGAAGCATGGTGGAGGGGGCAAGCGCGAGCGCGGCGGTCGGGATGCGCGCACGAGCCTGTGCCCGCATGCGCGACAAACGCCGCACGATTGAGGAGACAAGCTGAAAGCGCGCGCAAAAGCCCGCCCTCCTTGCGGAGAGCCGGCTTCTCGCCGACGGCTGATCGCGCAGCGAATGCGGCAGAAACGAAAACCCGCCAGCTTTTGGCCGGCGGGTCGCACTTCTGAATGGAGCTAGTTTGGCTGCGTCAAGGCCGCATCGTTCGGATTGCCGCAGATGAGCGGATTATAGTTGGGCTCGCCCTGCCGACCGCCGGCTTGGTTATTGCCCTGGCCCTGTTGGTAGCCGAACCCACCGGCGCCCGCGCCAGTCGTCGTAGCATTACCGTCGTAGCCGTCGCATTTGCCGATATGGCTCTGCGCCTCCAAGCGACCGGGATTGTTCGTGTAGCCGGGCGGAGCGGCGAAAGCTCCGGCCGAGAACGTGAGCGCCCCCGCGAGCGCTGCAAGGTAGATGGTTTTCTTCATTGGACGGTTCTCCCGCGCATGCCGCAACGGGCGGAGGCTACTCGGAAGGGCGTCTGGAAGTAAACCGTTTCGCTTCACCTGTGTTGTTTGCAGAGCTTCCTTGCCGCGCTGAAGGCGCACGCAAAAGCCCGCCCTCCTTGCGGAGAGCGGGCTTCTCGCCGACGGCTGATCGCGTGAGCGACCGCGCCATCAACCCGGTCATCATGCATCCGCGTGGCGGCGGGCGGAAGCCCCCTTACGCCGGTGCGTTTTGAGGATTGCGGGGATAAGATCGGCCCTCGCAATCGAGGGAGGCCAGGATGGCGGCGCTCGAGATCCCGGCTCCGGATGCTGCGACCGTCGAGATGCGTTTCGCCGCGCCGGACGAGCGCGACCGGTTCGACCCGACGGCCTGGCGGCGGGTGCTGCTCGCGCGCCTCGCGTCGCGGCCCGGCTGGTGGCGCGTCGACCCCGAGGCGCTCGGCCTTGCCGACGGCGCCTACGAGTACGAGTTCGTGCTCGACGGCCGCTTAGACGCGCCGGTCGCCGATCCCTTCGCCGACGAGATCACGCGCTTTTCCGGCTATCGCGGCGTGTTCCGCCTGCGCGGCGGCAAGCGCCTGCAGGCGTTCCGCTGGGACGACGAGCTCCCGGCCGGAACGCGGCTCCCGGACAACAACGCCATCGTCGTCTACGAGATGCCGCTGCGCTGGATGTCGGCCGGCGGCGAGGATTTCCGCCAGTTCGGGCTCGGCACCTTCGACGAGGTGATCTTCCGCCATCTCGACCGGCTCGCCGACCTCGGCGTCAACGCGATCGAGCTGATGCCGATCCAGGATTCGCCCGACACGCTGAACTGGGGCTACGGCACGCGCTTCTTCTTCGCGCCCGACTTCGACATGGGCGCGCCGGTCGACCTCAAGCTCTTCGTCAAGCGCTGCCACCAGCGCGGCATCCGGGTGATCCTCGACGTGGTCATGAACCACGCCCGCGAATGCCCGCTCGAGGCGCTCGCCTTCGATCGCTATTTCCTGCGCCGTCGCGACGAGGAGCCCGGCCGCGGCGACGATTACGGCGCGCGCATGTTCCGCTACCGCGCTGCCTTGCCCGACGGCTCGTTTCCGGCGCGCGAGTTCCACTTCCGCATGGCGGCGTTCTGGATCGAGGCCTATCACGTCGACGGCTTCCGCCTCGACGAGTTCCGCGGCATCGACAATTGGGAGTTCATCCAGCAATTCCGCGACAAGGCCTGGGCGGCGTTCCGGCGGCTGTCTCCGGACCGCCCCTTCATCGTCATCGCCGAGGATTCCTGGCGCCGCGCCATCGTCGCGCAGGACGCCGCTACGAACCCGAACCGCCGCAAGGTCGCCGACGCGATCTGGAACTTCGCCTTCCGCGACGAGGCCCGCCGGCTCATCCGCGACGAGATCCGGACGCAGTTCGGCGAGCCCTCGCGGCGCGAGCGCATCCGCAATTTCGTCTCGGGCGCGGCGCTCTGGGACGACATGAGCCATGAGCTCAAGGGCGGCTTCGGCGACCTCGCGCAGGCGGTGAACTACCTGACCTCGCACGACGTCGAGAAGGAGAACGAGGCGCGGCTGATGAACTTCCTCATCGGGCCGATGCTGCGCGACGCCGGCCTCGGCCCGGGCTCGGTCGCCGACGTCCGCCGCGCCGTCGACGAGGACGGCTCGGAGGCGGCGAAGGGCGTCAAGCGGCGGGCGCTCGAGCGGGTGCGCAGCGCCTTCGTGCTGCTGATGACGGCGCCCGGCATCCCGATGTTCCTCGCCGGCGAGGAGTTCGCCGACGTGCACGATCTCGACCACACCGACTGGCGGCTCAAGATGTCGGACCCGGTCGACTGGTCGCGCGAGAACCGCCCCGGCCACCGGGCGCTGCGCGATGCCGTGCGCGACCTCATCCGGCTGCGCACATCCCATCCGGCGCTGCAGCGGAACGAGATCGCGTTCTTCTACTTCCATCCCTTGATCGACGAGGACGGCGGCACGCGCGTCTTCGCCTATTGCCGCACCGGCGGCCGGCCGCTCGGCGCCGCCGGCCAGGTGATCGTGCTGGCAAATTGCGGCGGCGAGGATTTCCCGGAGTTCCGCTTCCCGTGGGCCTGGGGCGCGACCGCGGTCGAGCGCGGCGGCCCCCAGGAGGGCGCGCCGCTCGTCGTGCGGGCGCAGGACGCGTCGGCGGCCGTGTCGCTCGCGCCCTTCCAGCTCCGCGCCTTCGTCACGTGACGGCGAAATGCAAAAGCCCGCCCTCCTTGCGGAGAGCGGGCTTCTCGCCGACGGCTGATCGCGTGAGCAACCGCGCCATCAACACGATCATCATGCGCCGGCAGGGCGCGCCGGGGAAGCCCCCGCGAGGCGGTGCGTTTCGAGGATTGCGGGGATAAGACGCGACGGCCGGGTGGCGGGGTGAGTCCCGCGATGGCGGCTGGCGTGTCGGACCGGCTTTGGGATATCGGCGATATCGTTGCGCCGGTCGAGGCTGTCGAGGCGAAGCCGGCGAAGCGCGGGCCTTACAAGAAGCGGGCGGCGGCGTGACGAAAGGGCATCGGCGAGAGGCAATTGCGAAGCATCTTTCGACAGCGCTCGTGAGCGCCACCATCTTTGCCCTAGGCGTCTCGGCCTCCGATCCGTTCTGCAAGGGCCCGGTAGCGCGCATACCCTTCCACGGTCTTGATCGCGCAGATGCGTTTTGGGTTCTGCCGGTGTTCGTCTTTGTCTTCCTGCATGCGCCGATCTTCGACTTGGTTTCGTTTGCTGCGTTTAAGGCAGGTTGGATTCATCGATTGGAGTATCTGGCGATCATGGCGAGAGACGGCAGGCCCGTCTCACGCGCACAGAAAATGCTGTTCTACCCCGTCTCTTTAGCGATCGCGTTCGGCGCGCTGTCGGGTTGGATCAGGCTGAGCCAATGTTCGTAAAATTCAAAAGACCTCACTACCGTCGCCGCGGCTCGCCTGACGGCTGGCGCTGCTCTAAGCTCCCGCTGATTCCGCAGGGGGGTTCATGCGTCCGTTCCGATCGATCCTCGCCGCCGGCTGCGCCGCGCTCGTCGCGGCGCTGACGCTTGCCGGCGCCGGCGATGCCGAGGCGCGGCGCCGGCAGCGCGACGAGCCCGCCGATTTCGATTTCTACCTCATGGTCTTCAGCATCGCGCCGAGCTTCTGCCGGCTTGTCGGCGATGCGCGCGGCAAGCGCCAGTGCGACGCGCCGAGCGACGCCGACTACCGCGCGACGCCGCTCACCGTGCACGGGCTGTGGCCGAACCGGAAGAACCGCAGCGTCAACCAGCAGCCGGCGTTCTGCTCGAACGAGTCGCTGTCGCTGTCGCCGGAGCTGCGGCGCAAGCTCCGGGTCTACATGCCGGGTATGGCGGACGGGCTCCAGGAGCACGAGTGGCGCCGGCACGGCGTCTGCTCGGGCCTGACGCCGGAGGAGTATTTCGGCAAGATCGTCGGGTTCGCCGAGAAGGCGAACGCCACCATCGGGGCGGTGCTCAGGGAGAAGGGCCTCCTTGGCCGCGAGGTGCCGGTCCGGACGCTGCTCCAGGGCGTCGCCGAGAAGAGCCGGGCGCTCGCCGACGCAATCGTTGTCGACTGCAAGTTCGCGCGCCGCGGCGGACCGCCCGGACCGGATGGGCGCTCGCGCGCCTACGTGGCCGAGATCCGCGTCCTGATCAGCCGGGACATCTCACGCGATCCCGACGGCGACGGCTGGCCCGGCTCCTTCGTGCCGCTGAGCGAGGTCGGCTACGGCGCAAATTCCGGCTGCCCGGGAGGGGCCGGGTTCATCCCGGGCGGGTTCGGCTCATGAGCCGGCGGGCCAGGACGGCGCTCGCCGCGACGCTCGCGGCTCTCCGCATGGCCGCGACGACGGCGCGCGCGCAGGAAGCCTCCCGCGACCGTGCCGACCTTGATCTGGCGGCCGGCCGCGCCGTGCCGGTGCAGGCGGTCGCCGCGGCCGAGCCGCCGCCGGGCGAGAGAGTCGCGGAGGCGGCGCCCGGCGCCCCGGCGACGACGCGCAGGCCGGTGCGGGTCGTCCTGCCCTCGCCCTATGGCCGCTGAAAGGGGCCGGCCCTAGAACCAGACCCCCGTTTCCATGCTCTCTTCCCAGCCGTCGATTTCTTCATCCTCATCCATGATCCGGAGCTAAGCCGTGGGCGGGCGCTCCGGTAGCGCCGCCGCGGCAAGGCGGGCTTGCTCGCCGTGCAGCGTCCTATTGCCGCCGACCTAAGTGCCTGGAATAACAGATATATCGCCGATCGCTCGGCGTCGCGGGCCCGCCCCGCTAGCAGCGTCGCACCCTTGGGCGGCCCCACCGATCGTACAGAATCGTGCCGCGCCGGGTGGTGACGTAGCAATAGCCCGGATCGAGCGGGCCGCCGGGCGCCGCGACGACCGCGCCGGCAACGCCGCCGACGACCGCCCCGACCGGCCCGGCGACGATCGCTCCGGCGACGACGCCGCCGGCGGTTCCGGCCGATTGCTGCGGGGTCTGGCAAGAGGCGACAGACAGCCCGATCAGGGCCGCGAGCAGGAGCTTCCGCATCGTTCTCTCCAACTAAAAAGCATGATCCCGAAAAGTGGCTGCCGGTTTTCGGAAAAGATCATGCTCAAACAAAGAGGTAGAGCGGGATGACGACTCGAAGAGAAGTCATTGCGCTCTAGGGGCCGCCCGGCCCGGCGCGACGCCAACGCCGCCGGGGCTGAGAAGTTCTGCGTGCCATCAAGGCCCCTGTACCGGCTGCGCGTGACTCCGAGGCAGTCACCGGCGTAGCCTGCCCCCGCGGAGAGTGATTGAATGAGACGGCGGGCCTTCATCGCGGCCTTACCGGGCGCTGCTCTCGGCTTCTCGGCATGGGCGAAGGAGTCCGCCAGAATTGCCGTGCTCGGCAGCGGCCGCGAAGACGCTGGACTTAGTATCGATCAAATGACGTGGTTGCGAAGCGGACTTCGGGGTGTCGGTCTGATTGAAGGTCAGGATTTCACGTTCGAAGCACGCTGGGCTGATGGCGATTATGATCGTTTCCGTCACTTGGCTGCCGAGCTCATCGGAAAGCAGCCAGCTGCCATCGTCGTATCGACCATCGCTGCGGCCGAGGCGGCCCGCGAGGTCTCCAAGACCATCCCCATTGTGATGACCGGCCTGAACGACCCGGTCGCAGCGGGACTAGCGACCAGCCTTGCCCGACCAGGTGGCAACATCACGGGCATGGCAACCATGAACGAGGAGGTCATCCTCAAACTGCTAGGCCTCATTCCGTCTGTGTTGCCCCGGACAAAGCGAATCGCGGCGATGCTTAATCCGGCAAACCCGTCGAACCCGGCGATGATGGTCAAGCTCAGGCAGGAGGCGGTTCGAGTGGGATTTCTGGTCGAGACGGTTGAGGTCGCAACACCCAGTGCTCTCGACAAGGCTTTCGAACAACTGAGGCACTACGAGCCTGACCTGTTGATCGTCATGCCGGACAACGCGCTATACAGTCTTTCGGAAGCCATCATGTCGCGTGCCCTTGCTGCACGCCTTCCCACCGTCTCGAGCTCTCAGCAAATGTCACTGGCGGGAGCACTCATCACCTATGGTTTTCTCAGACGCGAAGCGATTGAGCGCACCGGGTTTTACCTGAAGAGGATCATAGACGGGGCACGCCCCGCGGATCTCCCGATCGAGCAGCCGACCAAATTCAACCTGGTGGTGAACCTCAAGACAGCCGAGCTTCTCGGAATCGAAATCCCCTTGGCAGTGCTTGCCCAAGCCGACGAGGTGATCGAGTAGCGGCACCGGCTCCCAACAGGCCAGCCTGTACCTCGAGAGGCGGACGCCGGCCGCAGCGAGCACGCGAGACTTAGCAGAAATGGTGGGCGCACGTGGGATCGAACCACGGACCCCTGCGATGTCAACACAGTGCTCTACCGCTGAGCTATGCGCCCATCCGCCGGCAAGCCGGCCTCGCAGGAAGCGGGCGATATAGCGGCTCGCCCAGGGGGGCGCAAGCCGGGCTCGGGTAGCGCGCCTAGGATCAGCGGCTCAGGCCGCCATCATCTTCTCGACCTCGTTGACGAGCTCGCGCAGATGGAAGGGCTTCGACAGGATCTTCGCGTCCTTCGGGGCCCGCGAATCGGGGTTGAGGGCGACGGCGGCAAAGCCGGTGATGAACATCACCTTGATGTCGGGGTCGAGCTCGGTCGCCCGGCGGGCGAGCTCGATGCCGTCCATCTCCGGCATGACGATGTCGGTGAGGAGGAGCTCGAACGGCTCCTCGCGCAGCCGGTTGTAGGCGGAGAGCCCGTTGTCGAAGGACGCGACGTCGTAGCCGGCGTTCTGCAGCGCCTTGACGAGGAAGCGGCGCATGTCGTTGTCGTCTTCGGCCAGAAGGATCTTCATCGTCGGCAAGACCTGCTCGATGCCTCGGGGCTGGTGATCCCATAAAGCGCGGACAGGGTAAACAGAGCGTTGATGCGGGCGCTTGCGCCGGAACCGAAAGGCGTGGACAGGCGTCTTTCCTGCCGCCACAGTAGGCCTCGAACGGCCCCCGCCCTCAAGCCCCGCCCGAATGTCATCAGCCCCTGAGTCCGATTTCGAGCCGCCGCACCACGTGTTGGAGCCCGCCCGGCAGACGATTCCGTTCGTCTTCAACGCGCCGCACGCCGGCGCCGTCTATCCGGGCGCGTTCCTTGCCGCCTCGCGGCTCGACGCCGTGGCGCTGAGGCGCTCGGAGGACGCCTTCGTCGACGCGCTGTTTGCCAACGTCGTGGCGCTCGGCGCGCCGCTGATGACGGCCCGCTTCCCGCGCGCCTATCTCGACGTCAACCGCGAGCCCTACGAGCTCGACCCGCGCATGTTCGACGGCCGGCTGCCGCCCTTCGCCAACACGCGCTCGATGCGGGTCGCGGGCGGCCTCGGGACGATCCCGCGCGTCGTCGCCGACGGGCAGGAGATCTACCGCGCCCGGCTCAGCGTCGACGAGGGCCTCAGGCGGATCGAGTGGCTCTACAAGCCCTATCACCGGGCGCTCCGCCAGCTCGTCCACCGCACCGCCCGCGCCTTCGGCCACGCGGTCCTGATCGATTGCCACTCGATGCCCTCGACGAGCCTTGCCCGCGACGACGCGGTCAAGGCCGACATCGTGCTCGGCGACCGCTA
>JAJKJG010000245.1 GCA_021154065.1 Methylobacterium sp. | reverse complement strand
GGCCTCGCTCATCCCAGCTCGGGCCCGGCGAGAGCGAAGATGCGGCTCGGCTCGGCGAGGCCCGGCGGCGGCGGGCCGAGCGTCATGCGCGTGAAGCCGCGCTCTCGAACGGCGCCGTGGCGGTCCAGCCAGACGCGCAGGTCCGCATGGGCATCCGGCACGTCGATCATCGCGGGGCCGTCGAGACGCGCGAGCGCGTCGCTGACGAGGGCAATCGCGACGTCCTCGCGATCCGCCACGACCGGCCCGATCTGGAATGCGATTCGCCCGGGCCGGCCGAGCGCGTAGCCGGCGACGCCCCCGTCCACCTTGGCGACGAAGGCGCCCTCGGTTGCCTGTTGCAGCAGATAGGCGAGCACATGCGAGCGCTGCATCCCGCTGCGCGGCCTGTCGAACGCAACGATGCCGGGGAGATCCGCGGCAACGAGCGGCCGGATCGTGCAGCCGGCGGGCGCCGGCTCTGACGGCGCCGGCGCGCCGAGCCGCAGGCGCGAGACCGTATAGAGGTCGCGAAAGCCCAAGGGGAGATAGACCGGCCGCCCGAGCTCGGTGGCGTCGAGGCCGGCGATGCGGCCGGCATCACGCACCTCGTCGATCGCGCGGCGCAGCAGGCGCGTGCCGATGCCGCGCCGACGCGCATCCTTCGCGACCAGCACCATGCTGATCCAGGAGAGTTCGGCGCCTAGCGGCAGCGCGAGAGCGCTGCCGATCCAGCGGCCGGCGCCGTCGCGCACGCCGATGCCGCGGCCTTCGCGCAGCATGAAGGCCCAGTCCGCCGCGGTCTGGTTCCAGCCGGCCTCGGCCGAGAGCGGCAGCGCGCCTTCCGCGTCCGCCGCGGTCAGCGGCTCCCAGGCGAGACCGCTCTCAATAGCGCCCATCCCGGACCTCGTAGTGCGTCGGCTTACCGAGGCTCTCGCGGTCGTGCGCGACCCAATCGGCGGCCCACTCGATCATGCGCGCGAGCGGCACCCGCGGCGGGCCGAATTCAGCGACCATGCGCGAGGCATCGTTGAGCCAGCCAGTCGCCGCCTCCGCGCCGACGAGGCGCGGCGTCTTGTCCATCAGCCGGCCGAACTCCCCGGCAAGCCAGCGCACCGAGATCGTCTCCGGACCAGTGACGTTGAGCGGGCTCGTCGGCGTCGTCGCATGCGCGAGGCAGCGCAGCGCGACGGCGTTGGCGTCGCCCTGCCAGATCACGTTGACGTGGCCCATCGTGACGTCGATCTCGTCGCCGTCGCGCACCTTGCGGGCGACATCGTGGAGCACGCCGTAGCGCATGTCGATCGCGTAGTTCAGCCGAATGATTCGCCCCGGCGTGCCGTGGAGGCCCGAGAAATAGGCGAACATGCGCTCGCGCCCGAGGCAGGAATTGGCGTAATCGCCCGGCGGCGGGATCGCCGGCGTTTCCTCGGTGGCGCCGGCCGAGGCGACCGGCACGAAGGGGTACACGCAGCCGGTCGAGAAGGCGACGATCCGCGACGCGGCGAAGGTCTCCGCCACGAGCGCCGGCACGTGCACGTTCATCGCCCAGGTCAGCGGCTCGTTGCCGGTGGCGCCGAACTTCATGCCAGCCATGAAGACGACGTTTGGCGCCCGCGGCAGCGCCGCGACCGCGGCGCGGTCGAGGAGGTCGCAGGCGATGGTCTCGACGCCCGCCCGGTCGAGCGCGCGCCGCGCCGCGGCGTCCGAGAAGCGCGCGACGCCGATGACGCTGCGCTCCGGCGCTGCGCGCTTCGCCAGCCGGGCGAGCGTCGGCCCCATCTTGCCGGCGACGCCGAGGATCAGGATATCGCCCGCCGCGCGCGCCAGATCGTCGACGATCGCCGGCGTCGGCTCGGTCATGAAATCCTCGAGGGCGGCGACGCTCTCGAACCGCTCGGGAAGCGCGCTCATCCGCCCGCCGCCAGAGCGCGTCCGACCGGCTCGCGCGGCGCCGCCGGCATCGGGCGCATGGAGGCGAAGTCGAGCCCCGCCGCGACGGCAAAGCCCGGACAATCGAGCGAGCCGATCGAGAGGCGCCCCGCCGCGATGCGCAGCCGCGCCGGGCCGGTGCCTTTCGCAAAAAGATCGGGATGGGCGGCGACGAAGGCCGCCTGCTCGGCCTCGGGCGCAAACGACATGCCGTCGATGAAATGGTGGCCGTTGCGCTCGACATGGGTCAGCCCGAGGAGCGAGACGAGGCAGAGATCCTGCTGCACGCTGACGCCCGCCCAGGTGGTGAGGTCCTCGGCCGACATGAAGGCGCGCGCCCTCCCTGCCTCGGCGTTGAGCTTCGCGACGCGCGCCGCGTTGAGGATCGACTTGTAGAAGCCCTTGCAGTTCTTGCTCGAGACGCCGGTGTAGCCGAGCGCGAGCGCCGCCGGGAAGGACGACAGCTCGCCGTCGGATTCGTCGATCTCGAGCGGCTTCTCGTCGCTGAGCGTCGCGACCGGGCGCGAGAGCGCCACCTGCCGCTTGATCGGCTGCTCGATGAAGATGATGGCGTCGACCAGTCGTCTCAGCGCCGGCGTCTCGCGCATGCGCCGCCACAGCTCGGCGATACCCTCGACGCTCTCGTATTGCTCGTTGCCGTCGAGCGTCGCGCGATACTCCGGCAGCGCGCGGTCGAGCACCGCGGCGATGCCGGACAGGCGCTCGAGGTCGGCCGCGACATTGCCGCCGACCTTCAGCTTGTAATAGCGCCCGCGGTAGTGGCGCACGACCTCCTCGAGCGTCTCGGGAAGACCATCGTCGACGCGCTCGCCGGGCTTCTGGTCGCCGGCGGTGATCGGATCGACGAGGCCGACGGTGTGGCGGACCTCGATCAACGGCGCCATGCGCAAGCCGCCGAGGAAGGCGCCGATGTCGAAGCCGGCAAGGTCGGGCGTGAGGTCGGTCGCGCGGATGCCGAGGAGGTTCTGCGAGACCATCTCCGGGAAGGAGTGGCCGGTCGCGCGCCCGAGCGCATCGGCGATGGCGCGGTCGAGGAGCGCGGGTCCGTAGGAGGCGACGAGCGGATTGAGGTCGAGCGCCGCGCCTCGCGCTTGCTGCTCGCGATAGACGCCGGCGTACAGGCCGAACGGCGTGTCGAAACCGCGCGCCGTGTAGAGCTCGATGGCGATCGCGAGCGACTGCCGCAGCTGGTCGAGGTTCTGTTCGTCCGACAGAGCGAGGTTCTTGTCGAACCATTTCGCCGCGAGCGTCTCGGCCGCGACGCCCTGCTCCGTGTGCCCGTCCGGCAGCGCGATGGTGGCGCGGATCACCGCTTGCGTCGCATGCGTCACCGTCGTGACGCCGAACCGGAACGGCAGCCGCAGGCGCACGTCGCGCTCATAGCGTTCGACCTCGACGAGCTTCAGGCGGGGGGCGTCATTCATGCGAGGGCTTCCAGGATTCCGCTGACATAGCCGATCGACCGCGCCGCGCAGGTCGGGCCGTCGGGGATGTATTCGAAAGGCTCCATGGCGATCCAGCCGTCATAGCCGGTGCGCTTCAGGGCCGCGAGCACCGGTGCGAAGGCGTCGCGGCCCTCGCCGGGGCCGCGGCGGTTCGAATCGTTGAGCTGGATATGGGCGATAAGCCCCGTGGGCATCCAGCGCTCGATCGCCGCCGCGACCGGCTCGGGCTCGGCCATCGCCGCCGCCGACGTGTCGATCATGGTGCGCAGCGCCGGGTTGCCGATGCGGCGGACGATCGCGGCGGCGTCGGCGACGGTGTTGACGAAGTCGGTCTCGCGCGCCGCCAGCGGCTCGATGCAATAGGCCACGCCCGCCGCCTCGGCTTCCGGCGCAACCGCGGCCCAGGCGGCTTCCGCTCGCGCCGGTGCATCGGCATCGCCGCCCACGCGCCGCTGCGCCGGCGAGCCGTGCACGAGGTAGTCGCCGCCGAGATCGGCGCAAAGCCCGACGAGCCGGCGCGTCACCTCGACGGTCCTCTCCCACACGGCCCGATCGGCGGTCGTGATGGAGAGCCCTTTTGGCGCGACGAGAAGCCAGTGCAGGCCGCTGATCGCGATCCCCGCCTTCGCGCAGGCGTCGCGCACGGCGGCACGCTCGGAGGCCGGCATCCGATAGCTGTCCTCGCCGAGCGTGAAGGGCGCGAGCTCGAGGCCGGCATAGCCGAGCTCGGCGGCGAGCGCGCATTGCCGTTCGAAGGGCAGCTCGCGAACGACCTCGTTGCACAGCGAAAGCCTCATCGGCGCAAAGCTCGGGGCCCAGGCGGGGCCGCTCTATTAACCGCCCGGTTACTCTTGACGAGCCTCCGGCGCCCGGACAGTCTTGGCCACCAAAGTCCGGCGGTCAACAAAGCCGGGAGGGAGGAAACATGCGCAGGTTCTTCAATGCCGTCGCCGCCGCGACGCTCGGATTGTTCGCGGGCTCCGCCGCCGCCCAGGACTACCCGTGGAAGCCCGACCGCCCGGTCACGCTGATCGTGCCCTGGGCCGCCGGCGGCTCGACCGACCAGATGGCGCGCATCGTCGCGACGGAGCTCGAGTCCGAGCTCAAGCAGAAGGTCGTGGTGGTGAACCAGCCTGGCGCTTCGGGCTCGGTCGGCACCAAGGGCGTGCTCGAGGGCGCCAAGGACGGCTACACCTGGGCCGCGGGCGCTGCGGTCGACATCGGCGGCTACAAGGTGCTCGGGCTCCTCGACAGCCAGCTCAAGGACTGGAACCTGTTCTTCGCCGTCGCCAACGTCAACACCGTCGCGGCAAACCCAAGCGCCCCGTTCAAGGACTTCGGCCAGTTCCTCGAGACCTTGAAGAAAAACGGCAAGGACGTGCCGGTCGCGACCGCCGGCCTGTCCTCCGCCGGGCATAACATGATGGAGACGATCCGGAAAAGCGCGCCCGGCGTCGAGTACCGCCACGTCACCTATGACGGCGGCAACCCGGCGGTGCTGTCGGCGGTCTCGGGCGAGACGCAGGCCGCGGCGCAGCTCCTCGTCGAGATGTCGGAGTTCATCAAGGGCAAGCGCCTGATCCCGCTCGCCGTGCAGGCCGACAAGCCCGTGGTGCTCGACGGCTACGGCGAAATCCCGCCGGTGACGAAGTGGCTGCCGAACATGCCGGCGCCGCTGAACTATTTCGGCATCTGGGCCCCGAAGGGCACGCCCGAGCCGGTCGTCCAGACCATGGACATGATCTGGAAGAAGAAGATCGCCAACTCCGAGCCGCTGAAGAAATACGCCGCCGCCCGCGCCGCCCTGTTCACGCCGCTCTCCGGCGAAGAAGCCGCCAGGGAGGCGATGAAGATGGTGACCCAGACGGTCTGGCTCTATTTCGACGCCGGCAAGGCGAAGGCATCGCCGGACACGATCGGCATCGCGAGGCCGCAATGAGCGACGCCTGGCTGAGTTAACTCCATGCTCCTCATCCTGAGGTGCGAAGCCAGAAGGGCTGAGCCTCGAAGGACGCACCGTGCCGATGCAGCTCCGGCATTATGCGTGCTTCGAGGCTCGCCTTTGGCTCGCACCTCAGCATGAGGAGATTGTAGGCGGTCCTACTATCATGGCCGGCGAGCCCCTGCCGCTTCTGCCGCATGAGGAGCGGCTGCCGCCGCGGACCGATCTGTGGATCGCGGCGGGCTTTTTCGTCCTCAGCGCCGCGATCCTGGTCCTCGGCTGGCGCATGCCGACCTATGCCGACCAGGGCGGCCAAATCTACACCGCGCCCGGCCTCGTGCCGAGCTTCTACGGCGTCGTGATCGGGCTGTTGAGCCTCTGGCTCGGCGCGCGGGCATTGCGCGCCGGCGCGCTCGCGCCGGGCTCGGCCGATCACGCGCGACCGGACAGCGGCAACAGCAATGTGCGCTTCGCGCTCGCGGCCGGGCTCGCCGTGCTGTTCATCGTCGGGCTGATCGGCCGGATGCCGTTCTGGATCGCGGCGGCGATTTTCGTGACGCTCTTCGTCGCCGCCTTCGAGTGGCGGCCCGGGCTTGCGCCGAAGGCGCGCGCCAGGGGCCTGGCGATCGCGCTTGTCGAGGGCGTTCTCACCGGCATTGCGGTCACGCTCGTGTTCGAGCGCGTCTTCCTCGTTCGTCTGCCCTGATGCTGCACAGCCTCGAGCAATTCGGCGGCGCCCTCGCGCATCTCCTGAGCGGCTGGGGCATCCTCAACGTCTTCTGGGCGACGCTGCTTGGCATCGTCATCGGGGCGCTGCCGGGGCTGACCGCCACGATGGGCGTCGCGCTGATGACGACGCTCACCTTCACGATGCCGCACGAGCAGGCGATCCTCGTCCTCGTCTGCATCTATGTCGGCGCGATCTACGGCGGCAGCCGCAGCGCCATCCTGCTCAACATCCCTGGCACGCCGGCCTCCGCCTGCTCGACGCTCGACGGCTTTCCGCTTGCCCGCCAGGGGCTCGCCGGCCGGGCGATGGGCATCTCGACCTCGGGCTCCTGGCTCGGCACGCTGTTCGGCATCCTCTGCGTCGCCGCGCTGACGCCGATCCTCAGCGAGGTGGCGCTCAAGTTCCAGAGCTTCGAGTTCTTCTGGATCTCGGTGTTCGGCATCGTCATCGCCGGCACGCTCGCCGGCGGCGATCCGCTGAAGGGCTACATCGCCGGCTTCCTCGGCCTCTTCATCGCGACGATCGGCCAGGAGCCCTACTACAACTACCAGCGCTTCGCCTTCGGCTCGACAGATATCGCCGGCGGCATCGGGCTCCTGCCGGCGCTCGTCGGCTGCTTCGGCGTCGCCGAGGTGCTGCAGTCGATGCGCGGGCCGGTCGTCGAGGCGGTGTCGAGCAAGATCGATTCGGTCATCCCGCGGCTCGAGGACGTGTTCAAATATTGGCGCACGATCCTGCGCTCGGGCGCGATCGGGACCTTCATCGGCATCCTGCCGGGGCTCGGCGAGGACACCGCGGCGTGGTCCTCCTACGCGGCGGCAAGGCGCGCCTCGAAGGAGAAGGAGAAGTACGGCAAGGGCTCGATCGAGGGGCTGATGGCGGCCGAGACCGGCGAGAGCGCCTGCGTGCCGGGCGCCATCATCCCGGTGCTGACGCTTGCCGTGCCGGGCTCGGCGCCCGCCGCCGTGCTCATGGCCGCGATGCTGATCCACGGCCTCAACCCCGGCCCGAACCTGATGCTGCAGACGCCGGAGTTCTTCTATCAGATCATCGCCATGCTGCTCATCGCCGACATGTCGAAGCTGTTCTACGGCCTGACCCTCGTGCGCCCGCTGTTGTGGATCCTGCTCGTGCCGCGCGAGCG
>JAJKJG010000244.1 GCA_021154065.1 Methylobacterium sp. | reverse complement strand
GCCGAAGCCAAACGCCGCCGCGGCGCCGCAGAGCCGAGCTCCAGATCCGGCCGCCGCCACCAGCCAGCCTCACGTCATAATACACCTCGCCCCAGCGAGCCCCAGCGTCTTTCGCAGAGGTCTCCTCCGGGAGAGGTGGAAACCGAAACACGCCGGCGAGATGTCGTCCCCACCAGGGATGGATCGCGACCTCGCAGACCGTCGCGCCATCGTGCGCGTGGACCATCTCGCCGCGCGAGGTCGCGATCGCGCAGTGCTTCGCCGGCAGGTGCTCGCGGAAGCGGAAGAGGAGCACATCGCCGCCTTCGAAGGCACGGCTCGGGAGCTCGAGGAGATGGCGCCGCGCGGCCGCGACGAGCGCGTCCCCTCCCCGGCTCTCGGCCCAGCCCGCGGCGTAAGGCGGCGGCGCCTCGGGCTCGGCGCCCATCACGTCGCGCCAGACACCGCGCAGAAGCCCGAGGCAGTCGCAGCCGATGCCCTTGAGCGAGGCCTGATGGCGATAGGGCGTGCCGATCCAGCTCCGGGCCGCGGCGATGATGCCTTCCGGACTCATCGGAACAAGCTCCCGCCGTCCATGCCGGGCTCGCCCTGGAGGGCGAGGCGCAGGACGAAATCGTTGCCCGGCATGTGCGGGAAGCCGCGGAAGTTCGCGACGTTGGCGAATTTCGCGCCGCAGGTGGAAAAGCGCTTGTCGCAGCCGGCCGTGACGCGGAACGTGTCGCCTCGGGCGGCGCGCTGCCAGAGGTTGAGCTCGGCCTCGCCGCCGGCGAGCCGGTGCGCCTTGATCTCGACCGCGAGCCCGGCATTGGCGCCGGTGAGCCAGACGAGCTTGCCGCCCGTGAACCAGCCCGCGGCAAAGGTCGAAAGATCCGCCGTCGCGAGGCCGAGCGCACCGTCGGTCCGGAGCGCCGCGCCGGTCGCGGTGAACGCCGCGTCGTCGAGGTCGATGCCGCATTTCGCGTCGCCGAGATCGGCCGCGCAGGTCGCGCGGTAGAGCCGGCCGCGCTCCTCGTCGAGGCGGTGCATGACGCCGCGCAGCTCGGCGACAAAAGCGCCGTCGGCGCGGCGGATCTCGCCGATCGACGCGACGTCGAGCAGCAGCCGCTCGGCCCGGTCGGCCCAATTGACGAGCCAGGTCTCGACCGAGGCGTCGTCAAAGAGGCCGGCGGCGAGATCGTCCTCGGTGATGCCGGCCGAGACGAGCGCGCCCGAGACCTCGCCGCCGCCGACCGCGAAGCCGAGCTCGGCAGTCGCTTCGACGGCTTCGACACCGGTGCGAGCCGCGAAGATCGTGCCGGCGAAGGCAAGGTCGCGGTCGTGATCGGTGAAGCCGAACGCCGCGCCGTCGCGGCGCAGGAGCTTCCAGCAATGGCAAAGCGTCGTCGCACCGCGCTCGAGATGCGCCCCGAGACGGGTGGGATGGTGCGCATGGGGGGACTCCAATCCCCTCTCCCTTCAAGGGAGAGGTGGATCAAACCACGATCTCGACGAGCGGGATCTGCGGGATCGCGCCGGCCTCGAAGGCGGAGAGGTCGATGTCGAGCTCGTCGAGGTCGAAGCGGACCGGCACGTCGAAGGCGAAGCCGGCGGTGATCGCGGCGCCGGTCGCCGGGACGTGGCCTGGCGCGAAGGTGACGAGCCCGGTCGCCAGGTCGCAGGCGAAGGCGGTCGGGCCCTGCTCGGCGCCGCCGACCGCGACCCGCACGCTGCCCGCGACGGGTTTCGCGATGATGCGCTCATAGGGCGCGTGCACAGCACCGTAGGTCTTGACGAGCTGGAACGCCAAGGTCGCGCCGTCGCCGGTGCCGATGCGCTGATCGGCCGGGCCTGGCGTCTGCGACGGCGCGCAGGAGAGCGCGTCGGCGCGGTCGCGGAAGCGGAAGCCGTAGAGCCGGCCGCGGCGCTCCTCGAAGAAAGCGATCACGGCGGCGAGCGCGTCGAGCGTGCGCACGCCGAGCCCGGCGTCGTAGCGCCGGAGCGAATGCGCCCAGCGCGCGTTGCGCTGCTCGCGGCCGGACGCGAGCGTGACGATGTCGGTGCGCCGGCGCGGACCGCCGCGGCTTCCGAGCGAAATGTCGAGCGGGAAGCGAATCTCGTGGAAATCCAGGGCCATGCCGCGAAGCCTCCGGTGGGCAATCGAACTGAAAGGGCGAGGGCGCGTTGACCGAGGGACGCGGGATCCCGAAGGAGGAACGGATGAGCCACACCCCGAACCAGCTCGACGAGGACTTCCCCGGAATGGCCGAGCGGATGCACGCGCTGAAGACGTCGAACAACCGCTTCGCCCGCCTCGTCGAGGAATACAACGAGCTCAACCGCGAGATTCACCGCGTCGAAACGCGGGTCGAGCCGACCTCCGAGGACGTCGAGGAGGAACTCAAGCGCCGCCGCGTGCGCCTCAAGGACGAGATCGCGCAGATGCTCGACGGCGCGGAAAAGACCGCCGGCGAGGCGTCGCCGCGCAACCGCGAGCGGGTCGACGCGCCGCGCATGCGCGGCGGGTTCTGAGCCAACCTCTCCCGGAGGGAGAGGTCGAGTGCGCCGGAGGCGCACCGGGTGAGGGGTTACGGCCTATCCGATGAAGCGATTTTCTCTCCTCTTAGGGAGATAGCAGGCAAGAACCGGAACTCTCTGTGGTGAGGGCGTAACCCCTCACCCGGTCGCGCCTTGAGGCGCGACTCGACCTCTCCCGGAGGGAGAGGTGAAGGTCACAGCCCGCGCTGCCCACGCGCCACCGCCCGCGCCAGCGCTGCCGCGACCTGCGCCTCGGAGCGGCGGAAGCTGTCGGCATCGGGCGTCGCGATGTTGACCGTCACCTGCACCGGGCGCGCGCTCGCGCCGGCGGCACTGACGCCGAGGCGGCCGTCGGGACCGCGGGCGAGCGGCATCACCGCTTCCGAGCCCGCCTCGCCCATCAGTCCCATGCCGCGGGCGAGCGGGAAGTAGGTCGGCGCCGCGACGACGCCGCCCTTCGCGAAGGGCATCACCTGGCCGCGGGCGATGACGCCACCCTTGGCGAGTGCGGTCGCGTCGCCGTCGCCGCTCGCGAGCGTGCTCTTGAACAGCGCCGTGAGGCCGCTGCGCAGCGGCTTCAGGGCGGCGCGCAGGCTGGCGTTGACGAGCGTGCGGCCGACCGAATTCAGCACGTCGTCGAGCCGCCTTCCGTCGGCGGCGTTCTTGGCGAAGGCGGTCGAGAGCGAGGTTCCGAAACGCTGCGCCAGCCGGTCGAGCTGCTCGAGCTGTCGCTGGCGGCGCTCGAGGTCCTGGTCGAGGGCTGTGGTGTCGGGCATGGCTCACCTTTGTCTAATCCGGAAAGGCCTGCATCAGCGCGGCGAGGTCGCGCGCGCTCGGCGCAGCGACCGGCGCGCCGCCGCGCAGGCCCTGTGCGGCCGCGGCGAGCTCGCGCGGCGTCGCGCGCCAGAACTCTTGCGGGCTCCACCGCAGGCGGCCGAGGCCGAACGCCATCGCCTCATCCCACGGGAAGGGCGACGGCTCGCTCACGGCGCCTGCGGCTCCGGAGGGTTTGCCGGGGCGCTCCCGAATGCGGCGGCGAGGCAATCGCCGAGCGCGTCGGCGAGCGTCTCGATGCCGCCGTCGAGCGGTAGCGCCGCGACCTCCTCGTCGGTGAGCGCATGCCCGCCGCCGCGCAGCGCCACCGCGAGCAGCGTCAGGAGGTCGCGCGCCGAGAGACGCCCGCCGGCGAAGCGCTCGCCGAGCGCCGCCAGGTCGGTGACGCCGAAAGCATGCTCGAGCTCGGCCAGCGCGCCGAGGGTCAGGCAGAGCGCGTGGCGCTTGCCCCCGAGCTCGACCGCGACCTCGCCGCGGCGGGGATTGGGCATGAATGACTCCTTGGAATGTTCGGCTCCGCCGCGGCTCGCCAACGCGGAGCTGGACGGGGCTCAGCTCGCCCGCGCGACGAGCTCCGTCGGGGCGATCAGGCCACCTTCGATGTTGGCGATCATGTTCGCGACCTTCTGGCCCGCCGTTTGGCCCATCAGAATCTGGAGGCCGAGCGGCGGCGGGCCACCGTTCGCCGCCGCGCGGGCCCGCAGGTCGTTGAAGAACGCGATCGCGAAGTCGCGCCGGCTCCGCTCGTGGATAATCGTGAAACCAGCCCCCTCAAGCAGCCGCCGATAGTCGGCGGGGCCTTGCAGGAAGCTCGTCTCCGGGCTTGCGGCCCAGGGCACGGGAAACGCCAATTCACCTTTTCCAATCCGCATGATGTCGTAGATTCCGAAAGTGGCGGCGGGCTTCAGAACGCGCGCGACCTCGGCGAAAAGCTTACCCTTGTCCTCGATGTTCATGCCTACGTGCAGCATGTAGGCGCCGTCGAAACTGCGATCGGCAAAAGGCAGTTCGAGGGCGCTGCCCTGCCGATAGGAGACCCGCTCGCTCAAGCCCACGCGGCGGGTGAGCGCCTCCGCGGTACGGACGTATTCCTCAGTGAGGTCGATGCCGGTGACGCGGCAGCCGCGAGCATCGGCGAAATACCGCGACCCGCCCCCGAGCCCGGAACCAATGTCCAGGAGGTGACTGCCGTCCCTGAACGGCAGATACGCCGCGAAATCCGTGGTCGCCTGGCGGCCGCCGACGTGGAATTCGTCGACCGGCCCGAGATCCGCTGGCGCCAAGCGCTCGGGATCCTTTCCGGATGCCACGACGGCGTCGAGGATGGCGCGCTCCAGCTCGCCGTGCGTGTAGTGCTGCGCGACGCGATCCTCGATGACTCTGGACACCGGCCTCTCCGGGGACGCGGGCTGGAGATCGAAAGCTTGCACCCCAAGCTCGGACCTGTCCATGCATTTGCTCAGATCGCCGTGAACGTCAGCGCGCCGGCGCTCTCGAAGGCCATCTCGAAGGTGACCTCGCCGGCGTGGTCGCCGCGATATTCGAGGGCGGTGATCTGGAACGGGCCGGCGATGCGGCCGAAATCCGGCACGACGATCTCGTAGCTCTCGATCGCGCCGTCGAAGAACACCTGGCGCAGGCGCGCGTCCGAGGTCTCGTCCTTGAACACGCCGGCGCCGGTGACGGCGGCGCGGCGCACGCCGGCCTCGCCGAGGAGCTCGCGCCAGCGCCCGGCCGATTCGGCGTTCGTCACGTCGACGGCCTCGGCATTGAAGGCGAGCTGGCGCGTGCGCAAGCCCGCCACGGTGACGAAGCCACCGGCGCCGTCGGCGATCTTGATGAGAAGGTCCTTGCCTTTCTGAGCGGGCATGATGCGTTCCTTGTCGATCGGATGCGGGCTAGAGAACTTCCGTCAGGGCCCCCAGGCGCATCGTCGCCCGGGCGAGGTTGGTCTTGTCGTCGCGGTCGGCCTCGATCGCAGTCGCGCGGATGAGCACGAGGCGGTGGCCTGCAAGCGCGAGGCTCGCGTCGTGCAGGAGATCGGCCATGCGCTCGGCCACGGCGAGCGCCGTCTTGGCGCTGCCGGATTTCGCCCATACGACGATCGCGAGCGCGTGCTCGTGACCGCGGCCGCCGTCGCTCGACCAGTCGCGGGCCGCGGCGTCGCCGAACACCGCGTAGACCGGCTCCGCCGCGCGCGGCGGCTCGTCGTAGAGACGCACGGCCCCGCCCATCAGCGCGGCGAGCTCGGCGTCGCCTAAGAGATGCGCCAGGATCGCGGCGCGCAGCGCCAGGATCGGGCCGCTCATGGCGAGATCTCCTCGACGAGGCAGACGAGCTCGCGCCGGCTGCCGTCGGGGTCGGCCGCGCTCCTGATCGCGAAGCGGCGCAGGCCGCGCACGAGCCGCATCGCGGCGGTGACGCCGTCGCGGTAGCGCAGCGTGACGCGATGCGTGACCGCCTGCTCGGAGTGCGCGGCGCGAACGCGCTCGTCGCCGCGCAAAAGCTCGATCGCGCGCCACAGCTGCGGCCCCGCCGCATAGGTGCGGACGACGCCGCCGAACCCGTCCGGGCTCTCGAGCGGCAGCTCCAAAACAAAACGGCGCCCGCGGGCGCCGATCGGGATGGGTTTCGCGGATGTGCTCACAGCCGCATCCTCCGATAGGGCGCGACGAGGGCGGCGATTTCGGCCGGCAGCGTCAGGTCGGCGGGCGCGTCGCCGCGGTTCTCGAACCAGCGCGCGACGAGCATGCGCACGCTCTGAGCGAGCGGCGGCGGCACGTCGCCGGCGGCCGGCCCGAAGCCGACGACGATGTCGATCTCGATGCCTTGCGCCGCGAGCCCGGGCTCGGGCGCGGCGCTCTCGACGAGGATGGGGGGCGGGTCGCTCGCGCGCTCGGCGCGATAGAGCGCCGCCGCGAGATCCTGTGGCGCGCCCAACCGGTCGTAGACGCGGATGCGGTCGATGCGGATCAGCGGCGACAGCGGCAGGAGCACGGCGCGCCCGCACGCCCAGCGGTCGAGCGTCAGCCGCCAGCTCTGCTCGACGAGCTGGCGTCCCGCCGCCGCCTCGACGACAAGCCGCGCCGCCTTGATGAGCGCCGCGACGAGGTCGTCCTCGGCATCGTCGTCGAGGCGCAGATAGGCGCGCATCTCCGCAAGCGTCACGGGCTCGACGGCGGGACCGGCGATGAGTAGTGGAATCATCGGATTTCTCGGGGAGCGGTTGAAAAATGCGAGCTGTCATTCCGGGGCATGCCGAAGGCATGAGCCCGGAACCCATGAAACGGACTGGATCGATGGAGCCTGCTCGTGGGTTCCGGGTTCTTCGCTTCGCGAAGCCCCGGAACGACAGCGTGTGGATCGGGGCCGCACTAGTTGCCGCCTTCCTCGCCGCTCCCGCTCAGGCGTTCGTCGGCGGGCAGGAGAGCGCCGCGCCGCTCGCGCGCGAGGCGGTGATGGTGCTGTCGTCGAAGGGCGGAATGTGCTCGGCCGTGATCGTCGCGGCCGACGTGGTCTTGACGGCCGGCCATTGCGCGGCGGGCGCCGGCCAGCATCGGGTGCATTGGCGCGGCGAGGACGGCGCGCCGGAGCTCGTCGAGCCCGCCGCGAAGGCGATCCACCCGGGCTATGACGCCAAGGCGGTCGAGGCGCGGCGGCGCTCGATCGACCTCGCGCTCATCCGCCTGCCGCAGAACCTGCCCGACCGCTTCGCGGTCGCGAAGCTCTCGGCCGCAAACCCGTCGGCGCCGGCGCGCGTCACCTTCGGCGGCTACGGCGTCGCCAAGGAGGGCGACGCGCGCTCGAGCGGCACCTTCCGCACGGCGGAGCTGCCGGTCGCCGAGCCTTACGGCCGCAGCACCATCCTGATCTGGGCCGAAGGCGGCGGGCGCGCCGGCGCCTGCATGGGCGATTCAGGCGGGCCGGTGGCGCAAGGCGGGGCGGTGTTTGCGATCACCACCTGGGTCGGCGACAAGAAGAGCGGCGCCTGCGGCAGGTACTCGCAAGGCGTGCTCCTCGGCCCACAGCGGGAGTGGATCGACCGCACGCTCGCGGCGTGGGGGCGCAAGGCGAGGTGGGAGTGATTCACCTCTCCCGGAGGGAGAGGTCGAGTCCGCGGAAGCGGACCGGGTGAGGGGCGCGCTC
>JAJKJG010000243.1 GCA_021154065.1 Methylobacterium sp. | reverse complement strand
GAATCGTCGCCGATCTGCGACGCGCGCCTGCCCGACGGCTCGCGCGTCAACGTCATCGCTCCGCCGCTCGCGATCGACGGGCCGACGCTGACGATCCGCAAGTTCAAGAAGGACAAGCTCACCCTCGACCAGCTCTGCCGCTTCGGGGCGATCTCGCCCGAGGGGGCGACGCTCCTCAAGATCATCGGCAAGGTGCGCTGCAACGTCGTGATCTCCGGCGGAACCGGCTCCGGCAAGACGACGCTCTTGAACTGCCTCACGAACTACATCGAGCTCGACGAGCGCGTCATCACCTGCGAGGACGCGGCCGAGCTGCAGCTCCAGCAGCCGCATGTGGTGCGGCTCGAGACCCGGCCGCCGAACCTCGAAGGCCAGGGCCAGATCACGATGCGCGACCTCGTGCGCAACTGCCTGCGCATGCGGCCCGAGCGCATCATCGTCGGCGAGGTCCGCGGCGCCGAAGCCTTCGACCTGCTCCAGGCCATGAACACCGGCCACGACGGATCGATGGGCACGCTGCACGCGAACTCGCCGCGGGAGTGCCTGTCCCGACTTGAATCGATGATCACCATGGGCGGCTTCTCGCTGCCGTCGCGGACGATCCGCGAGATGATCTGCGCCTCCGTCGACGTCGTCATACAGGCGGCGCGCCTGCGCGACGGCTCGCGCCGCATCACCTACGTCACCGAGGTGATGGGCATGGAAGGCGACGTCATCATCACGCAGGACCTCGTCCTCTACGACATCGTCGGCGAGGATGCTGCCGGCAAGCTCATCGGCCGGCACCGGTCGACCGGAATCGGGCGCCCGCGGTTCTGGGAACGGGCCCGCTACTATGGCGAGGAGAAGCGGCTCGCCGCCGCCCTCGACGCCATGGAACGCATCGGCGAGGACGCGGCGGCATGACCGTCGCGCTCGTCGTCAGCGGAAGCATGCCGTGAACAGCGCGATCGCCGGAGCCGTGCTCGCGTCCGTCGCCGCCGGCGGGCTCGCCTATGTCTTCGTCTATCCGCTGCTGTCGGGCGATGCGCGCGCCGAGAAGCGGCAGAAGGCGCTCGTCGAGAGCGGACCCGAACGCCGGATCGACCGCATCTCGGCGGTCAATCGCCGCGATCAGGTGGCGCAGAGCCTCAAGGAGCTCGAGGCCCGCCAGAAGGCCCGCCACAAGGTCTCGATCGAGGCGAGGATCACACAGGCGGGGCTGACCTGGACGAAGCGGAAATTCTTCATCATCAGCGGCGTCGCCGCCCTCGTCCTCGCCCTCGCGCTGCTCGTCATCTCGGGCAACCCGATCGTTGCCGCGGGCGGGATCTTCGTCGGCGGGCTCGGCTTTCCGCGCTGGCTCCTCACCTATCTCAAGAATCGCCGCATCAAGCGCTTCCTGCAGGAGCTTCCGAACGCCATCGACGTGATCGTGCGCGGCATCAAGGCCGGGCTGCCGCTCGGCGACTGCATGCGCATGATCGCCGGCGAGGCCCAGGAGCCGCTGCGCGGCGAGTTCAGGGCGATCATCGACGCGCAGACGCTCGGGATATCGATCGCCGACGCGGTGGCGAAGCTGTTCGAGCGCGTGCCGGTCGCCGAGGCGAACTTCTTCGGCATCGTGATCGCGATCCAGCAGAAAGCGGGCGGCAATCTCTCCGAGGCCCTCGGCAACCTGTCGCGGGTGCTGCGCGACCGCCGCAAGATGGCCGGCAAGATCAAGGCGATGAGCATGGAAGCCAAGGCCTCGGCAGCGATCATCGCCTGCCTGCCGTTCACGGTCGGCATCCTGACCTACCTGTCGAGCCCGAGCTACATCGAGCTCCTGTGGACGACCCAGACCGGCAAGATCGCGCTCGTCGTCTCCGGCATGTGGATGGCGACCGGCGTCTTCGTGATGAAGAAGATGATCGCCTTCGACTTCTAGGCCGACGCGCAAGGCGCCACGATGATTGCCCTTCTCTACAGCAAACTCAGCGACCCGCAGTTCATGGCCATGATCCTGGTCGGGATCGCGGCCGCCGCGACGGTGTTCACCGTCGCGATGCCCCTCGTCGAGGGCGACAGCCTCGGCCGGCGCATGAAGGCGGTCGCCCTCGAGCGCGACAAGATCCGCGCCCGCGAGCGTGAACGGCTCTCGAAGACCCAGCAGAAGGTGTCGCTGCGCCAGGCTCCGAAAGCCTACATGAAGCAGACCGTCGACCGCTTCAAGCTCAACGACTGGCTCGGCACGCAGAGCGCCCGGAACCAGCTCGTCATGGCCGGCTACCGCGGCCAGCATTCGGAGGTCGCGTTCCTGTTCTTCAGGCTGGTGATGCCGATCGCCATGATCCTCATCGCCGGCTTCTACCTGTTCGTGCTCAAGATCGTCGCGATGCCGGTGCTGTTCAAGCTCGGCGGCGTCCTCGTCGCGGCCTATCTCGGCGTCAAGGCGCCCGAGATCTATCTCTCGAACGCGATCTCGAAGCGCCAGGTGGTGATGCGCCGCTCCTGGCCCGACGCCCTCGATCTGCTCCTGATCTGCGTCGAATCCGGCATGTCGATCGAGCAGGCCTTCCGGCGCGTTGCCGGCGAGGTCGGCTCGCAATGCATCCCGCTCGCCGAGGAGCTCGCGCTCACGACCGCCGAGCTGTCCTATCTCGCCGAGCGGCGGCAGGCCTATGAGAATCTCGGCAACCGCACCGGGCTCGAGGCCGTGAAGTCGATCACCACCGCGCTGATCCAGGCGGAGCGCTACGGCACCCCGCTCGGGCAGGCGCTACGCGTGCTCTCGCAGGAGAGCCGCGACATCCGCATGAACGAGGCCGAGAAGAAGGCCGCGGCGCTGCCGCCGAAGCTGACCGTGCCGATGATCCTGTTCTTCCTGCCGGTGCTGTTCGTGGTCATCATGACGCCGGCGCTGATCCAGGTCTTTGGCTGGAAGTGAGCCTCCGGCTCGCGCGGCCGATGTGCCACGTGAAGCAATTCCTCTGATCGGCAGCACACCAACGCCCGACGAGGCCGGGCGGACGGGCGCGGGCGGGCCTTGCTCCTTCGACGGGTCATCGGCGGCGCCGATTTGACAGGCGCCGCTCGCGAAAAGCCGGTGCCGGCGACGTGACATCGCTCGGCGAAAGCTTAACATGCAACTTGCAGATGACGCTCTCGCCGCCCGATCCGTCGAACCTCGATTTCGAGCGCCGCATACTCGTGCGGGAGGATGTCGGTCGCGCCTTCCAACAGTTCGTCTGGGAAGCGCTTAGCTCGACCGAGTTTCCGGATCTTGTCCAGCATCCGGTTCGCGGGCGCGACGGCGGCATCGACCTGATCGATCAGGGTGACGGCCGACGAACCGCGCTGGAGTGCAAGTTCCATAGCGACGCGCGGGACGATGGTCCCGAAAGCGATTGGCGCAGGGTCGCCTCGGTCCTCAAGGAAACGCTGCCGGAGCTCTGCGGAAAGGAGGAGGCGAAGGTCCTGACCTCGCCGCATGCCCCTTGGCTCGATCGTCAGCGCGCCATCACGGCATACTGGTTCTGCATCAGCACGACCTTCGCCAACGAATCCGCCGTGGACCGGCTGAAGGGCGAGATCGAGCGGGACTTCGAGGCGATCTCCAAGCTGCATCCGAGGTTGGATCATCTGGCTCGAATCGTCGTCCAGGTCCGCGGCGGACAGCACTTTGCGAGCGTTCTCGCCCGGCGACCGACGCTGCGCTACAGATGGTTCGGCAGACTTCCGGCTGGCTTGACGGCGGTCGACGCCTACGCCTCGGCGTCCGCGCGCACCTTCCGCAAGTTCCTCGACGCGGCGTCCCTGCCGTACTTCTCGTTTGCCGAGTTCGCGCGCGAGAGCGGCATTCCGACCGGCGGCCTCCATCCCGACCCGGACCTGCTTCTCGCCGAGCTCAGCGAAGGCTCGCGGCCGGCGCTGGTCGTCGGGGGGCCGGGCGGGATCGGCAAGACGCGCCTTGCGCTGGAGATCGCACGCGCCGCCGAGCGGCAAGGCATGCTCGCCCTCTCCTGCGGACAGCGGGCCGACGATCGTGCCGTCGAGGAGCTCGCGCGGTCCCATATGGAGGCCGCGGACGTCCTGCTCTTCGTCGACTACGCCGAGGCGCAGAACCAGCTTGCAGCGATCGCGGCGGCGATCGAGGCCGCCAATGCTGCCGGGCATCGCCTGCGCCTCGTTGCGACCTGCCGGGCGAGCGCCGTCTCGACCGTGCAGCAGACGCTCGAGGATCTTGGCGTCAGGCGGTTGATGCTCGCCGGGGCGGAGAGCGGCCCGCACGCCGGCGCGTATCTCGATTGGGTCGTCCGGCGCATCCTCGCCCATGGCGGCATCGAGACCATTGCCGGGCTCGCCGCCGTCTGCGCGGGTCTGCCGGTGCTCGCCGCGTTCGCGCTCCATCTGCACGAAGACCGGCCGGAGACGTTCGCGCGGCTGTTCCAGGGGCTCGCCGCCGAGACGAGTTTCGAGCAGTGGGCGCGCAGGCGGATTGCCCTCACGCTCAAGCGCCTCGGCGGCAGCCGGGCCGAGGTCCTGCGGCGGACGGCGGAAATCGCCGCCATGCTGCCCTTGTCGGTGCAGGAAACTCAGCGCCTGCGCGTCGCGAACGACGCCGCCTCGGCGATCGTCGACGCCTTCGTTGCCGACGGCTGGTTCGACGACGATGAGGGCGCACTTCTCGCCGCGCACGACGTCTTCGCCGATGCGCTCCTCGCGGCCCATATGTTCGAGGCCGGCATCCAGCCGCAGCCGCGCGCCCGCGCGATGCTGCGGGAGGCGCAGGCGGCCGGCGCGCTCGGGCGCGCGCTGGCGGCGCTCGACCGGCTTGCGGGTCATGGCCGGTTCGGCGAGCTCGACGGCGCGGCGCTGATGCGATCGGTCCGCGAGCAGGATCCGCAGGCGCTCGCTGCCGTGGCGCAGGCGCTGCTTCGCAGCCGCCTTCTCGCGCCGGCGGGTTTGGTCGGGCTCATCGCGGAGGACGCCGCGCTTGCCCGCGAGCTAGCCGAGGATCCTGCTTGCCATGGGCCGCTCTCGTATTTGGCCGAGAGGCTCGCGCGCTCGGGCGACGAATCTCTGCGCGCTCGCGGCGCCGTCGTCATCGAGCCGATCCTCGAGGTCGCGCTGGATCGTGACGAGCAGCGGTCGAACCTCCTGCTGCGCCGCGCCTTCGCCCTCGATCCGGACCGCTTCGCGGAGCGGGCGCTCGCCGAGATGAGAGGCGCGCCCGACGATCACCAGACGCACTTCCTGATCGTGGCCTGGCTGAAGGCGGGGAGATCGCCGGACGCCGTCGCGGCTGTGGTAAACCAATGGCTTCTGTTACACGCTTGGTCCAACCGAAAGGCAAGCTTCGTTTTCGACACTTGGCTAAATGAGAGCGAGGACGCGGAAGCGGTCCGATCGCATCTTTCGGTTTGGCTCGACCGCCATGGCGATCTCTCGGAGGCGAGTTACGTTTATCGCGCGTGGCTCAAGGCCAAGGGTGGCATCGAACCTATCGCACGAGATGTTCGCCGCTGGCTTGACTGCCACGCCGAGCTAGGTGAGGCGCGGTTCGTCTACACCGCATGGCTCGATGCCGGCGGCGGCGCCGAGGCCGTCGCGCCGGACATGCGTCGCTGGTTGTTCGACATGGGGAGATTCCCGAGGCGAGTTACGTCTATTGCGCGTGGCTCGACGCCAGGGGCGGCGTCGATGCGGTCGCGCACGACATTCGCCGCTGGCTCGACCGTCATGCCGAGATCCCGGAGGCGAATCACGTCTATCGGGCTTGGCTCGACGCCGGGGGCGATGTCGACGCGGTCGCGCAGGACATCCGCCGCTGGCTCGACCGCCATGCCGAGATCTCCGAGGCACGGTTCGTCTATGCCGCATGGCTCGGCGGCGAGGGGAGCGTCGATGCCGTCGCGGCGGACATCCGCCGCTGGCTCGACCACCATGCCGACACTCTTGAGGCGAGTCACGTCTACGCCGCGCGGCTCGACGCCGAGGGCGGCGTTGACGCCGTCGCGGCGGACGTCCGCCGCTGGCTCGATCGCTATGCCAACATCCCCGAGGCGCAGTTCGTCTACCGAGCGTGGCTCCATGCCAAGGGCGGCGTCGACGCCATCGCGCAGGACGTCCGCCGCTGGCTGGAACTGCATCGGGGCCGAGACGACATCGATCACGTGATGGCAGGGTGGGCCAATGCGGGCGGGAACTTCGACGTTATCGAAGAGTTCGCCTTCGCCTGGCTAAGGCGCAACCTCAAACGTCCCGAACCGCTGCACCTGCTGAAGTTCATCCTGCGGCAGCCGAACCTGCCGCTCGGCATCGTGGCGGACGCGGCGGTCTGGTGCCGGATTCACGCCGACAATCCCGAGTGCGTCACGCGGCTCGGAACGCTGCTGACATTTTATGCCAAGGACGATGCGCGCGCGCCGCTGACCGACATCGCCTTGGATGTCCTCGAGCGGATCGAGCCGGGCGACCTGGCCAACGAATTCATCCGCGCCGCAACCATCGCCACGATCGGCCAGACGGCATGGATTCAGAACGCTAACGGTGACTTCAAGGCAACGCCGGGCCTCAGGCTTCGCGCGGTCCACGCCTACCTTCTGCAGGAAAGCGACATGTACCGCCCGGGCCTTTACGTCCTGGAGCCCAGCTTCATGCGCAAGCCGCCCCTCGTCCATCACGTCGCCCACCTGGTGCAGAGCGGAGCCCTGAACCGCGCGGCGGATCGCGACAAGATCGAGCAGTTCGTCCAATGGCTCGCGACGTGGCCGGCGGACGAGAAGCCGCGCATCGCAAGCGCGGTCATCCGCTTGGCCAAGTTGCTGTACCGCCCCGACCTCGCCCAGCGGATCGGCTTCCCGAACCCGAACGATGCCTCGATTGCGGATGTTGCCGAGGCCGCGCTGACGAGCGCCGCCTCGGGCTAAGCGCTCCAAGCGCGTCGAACTCCAGGACGGCGCGCATGACTCATCGAGGGCCGACGGCGGCTCGGTCGCGTCAGTTGTGGCCGCGCCGGCGCGGGAAGTACGGACGCGGATGGCCGAGCTCATGGGTGCGGCGGATCGAGCCCGGCGCGTCCTCAGTCGCGTAGGCGACCCCGGTCCGGGTGGTGACGGCGGCGATGCCGTCATCGAGCACCGGCCCGCCGGGGCCGAAAGCGAGCGGCGGGTCGCCGGGCCCCTCGAGGCCCGGATCGCCGGGCAATGCTACGGCCCCAAATCCCACGCCGGAGGCCGGATCGAAGCCGGCGTCGAAGCGCCGCCAGCCGCGGCCCGGGTGATGATGCCAGCGGACGGCTCTCGAGACCGCGGCGAACCTGCCGGGGACGACGGCGCGATGGCCGCGCCCGGCGACGCTGTGGCCGATGCGCGCCTGCCGGACGGCGCCATGCGAGAGCGCTCGGCGGGACACCCCGGCCCGGACCGCGAGCGCGAACCGGCCTTGCCCGGCCGAGAAACCGCTCCACCCCGGACCGCCGTGCGCGACCCCGGAAGAGCGCAGGCCGCCGCCGCGAGAGCCGCCGCCGCCGCGGGCGGAGGCGCCGTCCGAAATCACGATGGCGGCGACGAGTGTCGCCAGGAGCGCGATCCGCTTCATCGTCGAGACCCTTCCCGGGCGCGCACGCCCATGCCGAGTGAGAGGGTCCTGAGCCGCCGCGCGCAGGAGGAGGCCGACCTTCGCAGAAGGTTAAGCGATGGTGAAGCGGCGCTTGACGGCGTGGTTAAGCGGCGGCCGCGGCGGGACACGCCTTCGTCGCCTCGTCCGCCGCGGCGGCGGCATCGAGGACGCCGTAACCGAGCCGATCGTCCCACCGCGGCCCGCACGGCTTCCTGGCCGTCCTCCGCAGCGCTTCGCGCAGCTGTCCCGGCGAAAGCGCGCTCGGCGGGCAGGTGGTTCGGATCGCCGCGACGACGCCCCCCGCGATGCCGCAGGCGGCGCTGGTGCCGGTGCTGAAGGCGTGCGCGTCGGCGTCTTCGCAGAACTGGCTCGGCGCGCACAGGTCCGGCTTCTCCTCGGCGCGCTTCGGACTGCCAGGTGAAAGCTCCGGCTGACCCGGCCCTTTGCGACGAGTAGCCGAGCCACAGCCCGTCGGTGCGCACGGCGCCGACGGTCAGCACCTTCGGATGCGAGTTCGCGCCGAGGATGGTGTTGCCGGGGCCGGCGTCCCAGTCGCAGCGCGAATTCGGGCAGAACTGGCCGCAGTTCCCGGCCGCGAAAACGATGTCGTGGCCCTGGGCGTCGATGAAGTCGATGAGCAGATTGATCGGATGCAGCGGATTGCGGCTGTAGTTGCCGTCCGGGTCCTGCGAGGCCTGGAACAGCGCCCAGGCGTTGACGAACACCCACGGCTCGCGCCAGTAGCCGAGCAGGCGATGCAGCGCGATGTCGATGAGCATCTGCTGCACCGCCGCCTGCACGTCGCTCATGAAATGGCCGACGGTGCCGATGCGCTCGGGAATGATGCGGCAGTCGAAGAGCCGCGCCTGCGGCGCCGCCTGCAGCGCGTTGCGGGCGACCATCACGCCGTGGCCGCGCTTCGTCGTGCCGGGCGCGCCGCCGCCGCTGATCCAGCCGCCGCCGAAGTTCGGGATCAGCGCCGCGTCGAGACCCTCGTCGACGATCACGACGTTGACGCGCTCGCCGGTGCAGCCGTGCCGCGCGAGCCCCAGCCGCCCGGCATCGCGGCGCGTGCCGAAGATCGGGCTCGTTGCTTCCGAGGGGCACCAGTGCTCGGCGAAGTCGAGGCGCAGGTCGACGCCGACGATCGGCTTCTCGACGCCGACGAGCCATTTGTCGAGGAAGGCGAGGAACTCCGGGCCCCAACTCGGATCGTCGAACTCGTAGGCGAGGAGCAGTCGTGCGGGGTCGAAGTCGCCCGGCGCCACCTTGCCGACGTCCGGCGCCGCCGCGCCGGCGGCAGCGTCGCCCTTGCCGGGCAGGTCGCCGACGAAGCGCCATCGCGGCGCCGGCAGCGACACCTCGAAGCTCGTGGCGGCGAGATGCCGGAAGCCGGCTTTGGCGAACTCCTGCTGGAAGAAGGCGATGATCGCCTTCAACTCGCCCCGCCGGTAGAGCTCGAGCAGCTCGCCTTGCGGGGGGAACAACGCGTAGTAGCGCCGCGGCGCCTCCTGCGCGCCTGATGGAGACTTACCGGACGGATCGGCCATTGCCGTTCACTCCGCTTTAACGCTCATGCCGCCAGGCAGGTGGACCATGGCGTGCATGCGCCTTGCGCCGATGCGCCGGCAGGCAGCATATTGCGGCGACGCTGCCGTGAACAGCCGGGACCCTCGAAGAGCGAAAGCACGATCCGCGATGGTTCCGGCCCGCAAGGAGCGCAGCGAGAGACCCCGTGCCGGGCGCGACCGGCGCCGGCTCGCGGCGATCGCCTTCACCGACATCGTAGGCTACTCGATCCTGATGGCGTCGGACGAGCGGCGCACGCACGCCCGCTGGATGTCGATCCTCGAGGAGATCATCCGTCCTGAGGCCGCCAGGCACCATGGGGTGATCGTAAAGTCGACCGGCGATGGCGTGCTGGCGGAGTTCCCGAGCGCGCTCGACGCGGTCGAATGGGCGCAGGCCGTGCAGGTCGGGGTGCCGCGCAGCGCGGAACCGAAGGGCGCCGAGGACCTCATCGCGCTCCGGATCGCGATCCACATCGGCGAGGTGGTCAGCGGCCGCAGCGACATCTACGGCGACGGCGTCAACCTCGCGGCGCGGCTGCAGGAGCACGCGCCGCCCGGCGGCATCATCTTGTCCGAGACGGCGCGCGAGCTGTTGCGCGGCACGGTCGGCGCCGCCGCCCGCGACCTCGGGCTGCTACGGCTGAAGAACTTCGAAGGGCCGGTACGCGCCTATGCGCTCGATCCGCCGCGGCCCGCCCTTGCCGTTCCGGTCTCGACCCTCGAGACGACGCTGCCCTCGATCGCGGTGCTGCCGTTCTGGAATCTCGGCGGCGATCCGAAGAACGAGTACTTCGCCGACGGCGTCGTCGATGACATCATCATGTCGCTCGCCGGCCTGCGCGAGCTGATGGTGATCTCGCGCGCCTCGACGCTCTTCTACAGCGGCCGGCAGCCCGATCCGCGCGAGGTCGGGCGCGCGCTCGGGGTGCGCTACGTGCTGACCGGCAGCATCCGCCGTCTGGGCGGCACGGTGCGGGTGTCGAGCCAGCTCTGCGAGGCCGCGACCGGCGCCGCGCTCTGGGCCGAGCAGATGGAGGTCGGCACCGAAGAGCTGTTCGAGGTGCAGGATCGCATCGTCTCGAAGATCGTCGGCGGCATCGCGCCGAACGTCCGCAGCGCCGAGCTGCAGCGGGCGATGCGCAAGCGGCCGGAGGTGTTCACCGCCTACGACTGCATGCTGCGTGCCCTCGAGGTGCTCAGCAAACTCGATCGCACGAATTTCCCGCAGGCCCGGGTCTTCCTCGATCAAGCGATGCAGCACGACGCGAATTTCGCCATGCCGTTCGCCTGGGCGGCGCGTTGGCACAGCATCAGTATCGGGCAGGGCTGGTCGCAGGATTGGAAGGCCGACGCCGGCGAGGCCGCGAGGCTGGCGCTGCGCGCCATCGACCTCGACAAGGGCAATGCCGTGGCGCTCGCCACCTACGGTCACGTGCGCTCGTTCCTGTTCCAGGAATGCGAGAGCGCGCTTTTCTATTTCGATCGCGCCCTCTCCGCGTGCCCGAACCTCGCTCTTGCCTGGATCTTGTCGAGCGCGACGATGAGTTATCTCGGGCGCGGACGGGAGGCCATCGAGCGCGCCGAGCGTGCGTTGCGATTGTCTCCCTTCGACCGCGACCTGTACGTCTGTTACGGGTTCCTCGCGATGGCCCATTACGCCAGCGGCAACTTCGAGGAGGCTCTGAGATGGGGCCGCGTCTCGGCAAGCGAGAACCCGGGCTATACCTCGACACTCCGTGGGCTCATCGTCGCCCTTGCGGCCCTCGATCGCCTCGAGGAGGCGCGCGAGATCGGCAGGCGTTTGTTGGCGCAGGATCCGAGTTTTCGGGTAAGTATCTATGCCAGCATCACGATCCCATTCTGCGATCCGACAGTTCGCGAGGCCTGCGTGGCACATCTGCGCAAGGCCGAATTACCGGAGTGAACGCCCGCGCCTCGGACGGGCTCGACCCAAGGGAGGATGACCATGAGGGGCGGAATCGGGCCGGCCGACGGCATGGACGGCATGGACGGCATGGATGGCATGGACGGCATATGAACCTTGCGGGGAGCGGACGCGACGCCAGCCCGGTGGTGCGCCCCATCGGGGTGTCGCCCGCGCTCGAGAAGGTGCCGCCGGAGACCTGGTACCGCGGCAATAAGTGGCCGCCGGGCGAGGTGCTGAACGGCAAGTCGCGTTGCACAAACGGCTCGGCGACATCGCTTTTCCGGCCGGCGCCTGGTCATCGCAACTGCTCGGCATCGCGACTATCGGCGAGTTCGTGCAGGCTTCAGACGGTGACGGCAATACCTGGATCGACTTCACGCTTCCCGACTATGGCAGCTATCCTGTCGCGGACGAGCTCGACGCGCTTGCCGAGCTCATCGAGTATCGGCCGGGCGTGCTCGCCGAGGCGCTGGCGCAGCGGAACAATATCGTCGGCTACTTCTGTGGGCTCTGGAGCTTCGCTCCGGGCTCGCATCCGAAGACTTTCCGAATCGTCACGATCGCGATGCAGATCGCGCAGTTCCAGGCCATGTGGCACAAGGCCTACTGGAACCGGCCGCGGCCGTCGCAACTGTATCCGGTGCTGATGCCGCCGATCGCGGTTCCGGCGCATGCCGCCTATCCGAGCGGCCACGCGACGGAGGCATATCTCGTCGCGAGGGTGCTCGAGGAAATCCTGCCGCAGGATGTTTGGAGCCTGACCCCGGCGCCGACCTCGCCCCCTCCGCCGACGCCTGAACCTCCGACCGCGCTACACGCGATGGCGCAGCGGATCGCGCGGAACCGCGAGGTCCTGGGCTTGCATTATCCAAGCGACTCGCAGGCCGGCAAGGATCTGGCCGAGTTCACCTTCCCGCTGCTGATGGCATGCGATCAGGTGTCGGGCATTCTTGCCGCTGCGCAAGACGAGTGGGCAGAGGTGCCGTGAGGCGGTCCGGCTGAGGGGTCTATTCCGTCGGCGTCGACTCCGCCGGCTTCGCCGCGGCGGCGCGGACCTTCGATGCCTTCGCCGGCTTCTTGTCCTCGGCGCTCTTGATCGCCTTCCAGCTGTTCGGCTGGGCCACCATGGTCTTCAGGGTGGCGAGGTTCGCGGCGGCCTCGGCCGGCGGGAGGTCGCGGCGGAGCACCTCCTCGGCGTCGGCGAACTTGCCCTCGAGGCCGAGCACGAGGGCGAGGTTCTGGCGCACGCGCGCGTCGGCCGCCGGCGTCGCGGCGGCGGCTCTCAGCGTCTTCTCGGCGTCGGCGAGGCGCTTCGAGAGCGCATAGGATAGGCCGAGATTGGACAGCACCGTCGGCTCGCCCGGGGCGATCTTGAGCGCCGCCTCGTAGTAGCGCTGCGCCAGCGAGTGGTCGCCGAGCTGGTCGGCGACGGCGCCCTGCGCCGACAGGATGCGCCAGTCCGGCTTCTCCGGCAGATGCGCCCGGCCGAGTACCTCGGACGCCTCCTTGTAGCGGCCGGTGTCGGCAAGCGCCTTGCCGTAGGCAGCGAGGAGCGGCAGGTCCTTGGGATTGCGGATCGCCGCCTGCTGCAGGACGGCGACCGCCTGGGCGTGCTGGTCGCTCTGGCGCAGCGCGGCGGCGTAGCCGATCGCGGCGGCGCCGTCGCCGGGGTTGGCCTCGAAGCGCGCCGCCCACGCCTGCGCGTCGCGGCGCCCCGCCTCGACCGGCCCGGTCGAGCCCGTGACGTCCGCCGGCCCGCGCTTCAGGCATCCGCCGGCTGCGAGCGCGACGAGGGCCGCCGCCGCAAGGCCGCGCAGGGGATGGGATGGTGACGCCATGGCGCAACTCCGGGAACCGCCGCTTCGCCTGCCGTCGTCAATACGGCGTTAACCCTAAGCGAGCGTTAACCCGCGTCCTTGCGCTCGAGCGCGATGACTTCTCGTCGAGCCGTCCTCCCGCTCTAACTCTTTGTTTGAGCATGATCTTTTCCGAAGACCGGTAGCCACTTTTCGGGATCATGCTTTCAACTCACGCAAAAGCCCCGCCGAGAGGGCCCGGCGGGGCTTTCCAGTCACGCGGCGCGCGGCCCTATTCGCAGACCGTGCGGCGGCGCATCTCCCAGCCGTAGCCCGGGACGAAGACGCGCCGGCGCTCGACGAAGCACTCCTCCGCGACCGGCGGCGGCGCGACATAGACCGGCGCCGGGACGGGACGCGCATTCGCGGCGATGGCGGCGCCGACGGCGACGCCGCCGAGAACGCCGACCGCGGCCGCCGCGCCGGGCGACCAGCCGGGCCGGTAGTACCAATCCGCCGAAGCGGGCGCCGAAAACGCCGTCGCCGCCGCAAGGGCGAGCGCCGCGACGGCACAAGACCTGTTCATCGAAAACCTCCGATCATTCCCCCAAGGAGGAGAAGGTTAGCGAGCTATTTCTGGATTTTTCCTGAATCCCGCAAAGGCCGGCATCCGTCGTTGCGGCACGGTGCGAACCCGGCTACCTGCGAGGCCCCCCGTCACTCCCCAGAATCCCCATGCCCCATCCGCTTCTCGCGCCGGACGATGCCGGCGCCGTTCCGATCCGGCTCGTCACCGAAAAGGGGGTCGAGGCCGGGATGGCGGGCCTGTCGGACACCGGGCGCGCCTTCGCGGCGGCGCAAGGGTTCGAGGCGAAGCCCGGCGCCCATTGCCTCCTGCCCGGCCCGGGCGGAGCGCTCGAAGCCGTGCTCTTCGGACTGGACGAGCCCGGGGCGAACGGCGCCGATCGCTTCCTCGTCGGCAAGCTGCCGACCGTGCTCCCGGCCGGGACCTACCGCTTCTCGGCGTCGCCCGCGGAGCCGGAGCTCGCGACACTCGCCTGGCTCCTCGGCGCCTACCGCTTCGAACGCTACCGGCAGCGGCCGGCAAAGCCCTGCCGGCTCGTGCCCCCGGCCGGCGTCGACGCCGAGGAGACGTCGCGCATCGCCGCGGCGACGGCGCTCGGCCGCGATCTCGTCAACACGCCGGCGAACGACCTCGGCCCGCAGGAGATCGAGGACGCGGTGCGGGCGCTCGCGGCAAAACACGGCGCCGCGGTCGAGGCGGTGGTCGGCGATGACCTCCTCGCCCGCAATTTCCCGATGATCCACGCCGTCGGCCGCGCCTCGTCGCGCGCGCCGCGCCTCGTCGACCTGTCCTGGGGCGACGCGGCGGCGCCGCGCGTCACCATCGTGGGCAAGGGCGTCGCCTTCGACACCGGCGGCCTCAACCTCAAGCCCGATGCCTCGATGGCGCTGATGAAGAAGGACATGGGCGGCGCCGCCGCCGCGATCGCGCTTGCCGACATGGTCATGGGCGCCGGGCTCAGGCTGCGGCTCCGCCTCCTCGTCGCTGCGGTCGAGAACGCGGTGTCGGGCAGCGCCTTCCGGCCCGGCGACGTGCTCCAGAGCCGCAAGGGCCTCTCGGTCGAAATCGGCAACACCGACGCCGAGGGGCGCCTGATCCTCGCCGACGCGCTCGCGCTCGCCGACGAGGACGCGCCCGAGATCGTGGTCGATTTCGCGACCCTCACAGGCGCCGCGCGCGTCGCGCTGGGGCCGGAGCTGCCGCCCTTCTACAGCGACGACGAGGCGCTTGCCGGGGATCTCGCGCGGCTCGCGACGGCAGTCAACGACCCGGCCTGGCGGATGCCGCTGTGGCGCCCCTACGCCAAGCTCCTCGACTCGAAGATCGCCGATCTCAACCACATCTCGGGCGGGCCGTTCGCCGGCTCGGTCACGGCGGCGCTGTTCCTGACGCGCTTCGTCGAGAAGGCGAGAGCCTACGTCCATTTCGACATCTATGCGTGGAACCCGGCGCCGCGGCCGGGGCGGCCGGAGGGCGGCGAGGTCCAGGGCGCGCGCCTCGTCTACGCGCTCCTCAAGGAGCGCTACGGCGACGGCCCTTGAGCGGTTACGCACCGTTACAGAATCGCGCTACACTCGGCGCCATGAATTTCGACCGCCGCATCACGCCGGCTCGCGCCGATCTTGCCGACGAGCGCCTGCGCGGTACCGTCGCGGCGCCGCGCTTCTCGACCGGTGCGGCAAGGCGCGTCGTCGCGCCCGCGACGCCGCTGCGCCCGCATCCCTCGCCCGAGGTCGCGATCGACACCGAGGCGCTGATGGGCGAGCGCGTCACGGTCTTCGACGAGCATGAGGGCTTCGCCTGGGGCCAGCTCGAGGCCGACGGCTATGTCGGCTACCTCTCGAGCGAGGCGCTCGGCGACCCCGAGCCGCCGCCGACGCACCGGATCGCGGCGCTGCGGACCTTCGTCTATCCGGGCCCGAACCTGAAGCTGCCGCACCGTTGCCATCTCAGCCTCGGCGCCGCCGTCGCGGTTATCGGGCGCGACGGCGAGTGGGCCTGCATCGGCGACACGCGGTTCGTCTTTGCGGCCCATCTCGCGCCGCTCGACGCCCATGAGCCGGACTTCGTCGCCGTCGCCGAGCGCTTCCTGGGCACGCCCTACCTCTGGGGCGGCAAGACCAGCCTCGGCCTCGACTGCTCGGGCCTCGTCCAGCTCGCGCTCGCGGCAGCCGGCATCAAGGCGCCGCGCGACACCGACCTGCAGGAGAAGGCCCTCGGCCGTCCCGTCGAGATCCGGCCTGATCTCTCAGGTCTGGCGCGCGGCGACCTGATCTTCTGGAAGGGCCACATGGGCGTGATGCTCGACGCCGCCCGCCTCCTCCACGCCAACGGCCATCACATGGCGGTCGCGATCGAGCCGCTCGCCGAGGCCGAGGAGCGCATCCGACTGAAGAGCTTCGGGCCGATCGTCACGGTGAAGCGGCTGGATCGGCTCGGCACGGTTTGACACTCAAGCCGAGGTCGTCCCGGACGACCGCAGGTCGATTCCCGGACGCATGGCTCTGAGCTGCGGGCGTAATGGGTTCCGACTCTTCGCTGCGCTTCGGCGGGGATGACAGGCGCAACTCGCGCGCAGTCGACGTCTCAATATCCCGTCCGCGGATCGACGACGTTGCGCAGCGGCTCGCCGCGTTCGACGTTGCGGATCTGCTCGGCGATCTGGACCGCGATCGACTCGGGGTCGCTCATCGCCGCGTTGTGCGGCGTGATGGTGAGGGCCGGGTGAGTCCAGAGCGGCGACTGCGGCGGCAGGGGCTCGGTCTTGAACACGTCGAGGGTCGCGGCCTTGAGGGTGCCGTCGTCGAGCGCGGCGAGAATGTCGGCCTCGACCTGGAGGCCGCCGCGGCCGGCGTTGATCACCACCGGCCCGCCGAGACGCCCGTCCCGGGCGAGGCGCGCGAAGACCGAGCGGTTCAGGATGTGGCGCGTGTCCTGCGTCAGCGGCAACAGGCAGACGAGGATGTCGGTGCGGGCGAGGAAGCGGTCGAGCCCCTCCGCGCCCGCAAAGGTCGCCATGCCCTCGACCGACCGCGGCGAGCGGCTCCAGCCGGCGACGTCAAAGCCCATCACCTTAAGCTTCCGGGCGGCGTCCTGCCCGAGCACGCCGAGCCCCATGATGCCGACCCGGACGTGGTGCGCGCCCGGCTGGAAGCGGTCGTCGAGCCACAGCTTCTGCCGCTGCTGCGCGTCATAGGCGCGCTGGCGCCGCAGATGCATCAGGCAGTGCAGCACCACGTACTCGCTCATGCGGTTCGTCAGGTCGTCGTCGACGACGCGCACCACCGGCACGGCCGGCAGCTGCGGGTCGCCCATGAGATGGTCGACCCCGGCGCCGAGCGAGAACAGCACCTGCAAGTTCGGCAACGCCGCGAGGCTGCCCGGCGGATGCTTCCAGGAGGCGGCGTAACGGATTTCGGCGGGGTTGAACGGCTCGCCCAGGGCGATGACGGCGCGTTCCGGCATCAGGCGCCGGAAGCGCTCGATCCAGGGCTCGGGCTCCCACTGCGTGATGGCGACGAGGAGGCTCATGCGATGCGCTCGACGATGACCGGCCTCGGCGAGACGGGTTCCTCTCCCAGCCGGTAGGCGCGGCGCAGCATCGCGGCCGCAATGTCGAGATCGCCTTGCAGGCGCGCATGGGCGATGGCGAGCGGCCGCTCGCCGTCGACGCGCTCGCCGACCGCCGCCATCTCGGTCAGCCCGACCGCATGGTCGATCGCGTCCTCCGGCCGGGTGCGGCCGCCGCCCTTGGCGACGACGGCGAGGCCGAGCTCGCGGGTCGCAATCTCCTGCACGACGCCGGCGCGCTCGGCGTGGATGGCGGCGACGATCGGCGCCGCCTTGAGGTGGCACTTCGGATCGTCGAGGAGGTCGCGCGGTCCGCCGAGCGCCGCGACCATGCGTCCGAAGGTTTCGGCGGCGCGGCCGGACGACAGCGATGCCTCGATTTGGGCGCGGGCGTCCTCGACCGTCGCGGCGAGGCGCCCGAGAAGCAGCATCTCGGCCGCGAGCTCGACCGTCACGGCGTGGAAGCGCGGCTCGCGCCGGCGCCCGGTCAGATGGTCGAGCGCATAGGCGACCTCGACGGCGTTGCCGGCCGCGGAGGCGAGCGGCTCGTGCATGTCGGTGAGGAGCGCCGTCGTGGCGAGGCCCGCCCCGCGCGCCACGTGCACGATCGCCTGGGCGAGCTCGCGGCCGCCGTCGATGTCGCGCATGAAGGCGCCGGAGCCGAACTTCACGTCCATGGCGAGGCCGTGGAGGCCTGCGGCGAGCTTCTTCGACAGGATCGAGGAGGTGAGGAGGTCGAGCGACTCGACCGTACCGGTGACGTCGCGGATCGCGTAGAGGCGCCGGTCCGCCGGCGCGAGCTCGGCCGTCTGGCCGATGATGGCGCAGCCGGCCTCGCGCACCACGCGGCGAAACGTCTCGAGGTCCGGCTGCGAGATGTAGCCCGGGATCGCGTCCATCTTGTCGAGCGTGCCGCCGGTGTGGCCGAGGCCGCGTCCGGAGATCATCGGCACGTAGCCGCCGCAGGCCGCGACCGCGGGCGCGAGCACGAGGCTGACGGTGTCGCCGACGCCGCCGGTCGAATGCTTGTCGAGGACGGGGCCGGGCAGATCCCAGGCGAGCACGGTGCCGGAGGCGGTCATGGCGCGCGTCAGCGCAACGCGCTCCGCGGTCGACATGCCGCGGAAGAACACCGCCATGGCGAAGGCCGCGGCCTGACCCTCGGACACCCTGCCGGCGGCGAGCCAGTCGATGAAGTGGGCGATCTCCTCTTCGGCGAGCGCCCGCCCGTCGCGCTTGGCGCGGATGATCTCCTGGGGGAGGTGCTTCCGCGATCCGCTCACTCCCGCCCCTCGATTGCGGCGACGAGCGTGTCGTAGAGGGCGCTGGCGCCGATGCGGAAGGTCTGCGGCGTCGCCCAGCCTTCGCCCATGACGCGATCGGCGAGGTCGAGGTAGTCGCGAGCCGCCGCGAGCGTGCGGATGCCGCCCGAGACCTTGAGCCCGACCGGCCGGCCGGCGCCGCGGATCGCCTCGAGCATGGTCTCGGCGGCTTCAGGCGTCGGCGGCGCCGCCTTGCCGGTCGAGGTCTTGAGGAAATCGGCGCCGCTGTCGATCGCAAGCCGGCTCGCGGCGGCGATCGCGCCTGAGTCCGGCAGCGCGCCGGTCTCGAGGACGACCTTCAGCGTGCGCCCGCCGTCGACCATGTCGCGGACCGCGGCGAGAAGGTCGCGCACGGGTCCGGTCTCGCCGCGCAGGAAGGAGCGGTAGGGCAGGACGCAGTCGATCTCGTTCGCGCCGTCGCCGACCGCCTCCTCGGCGTCGTCGCTGACCCGCTCGAGGTCGTCCTCGCCCTCGGGGAAGTTCACCACCGTCGCGATGCGCACGGGCGAGCCGCGCAGGAGGTCGCGCGCCCGCACCACGAGCTGCGGCCAGACGCAGACGGCGGCGACCGGGCCATGCGGCGTCAGCGCCTGCCGGCAGAGCGCGTCGAGGGCGGGCTCGGAACAGGTCGCCGACAGATCGGTGAGATCGAGGCAGCGCAGGATGCGCCGGGCGACGTCGGCATCAGACATCGTCGATCCTCGAGACGAACGCCCGGATCAGGCGCCGGAGGCCGGCGCCGGCG
>JAJKJG010000242.1 GCA_021154065.1 Methylobacterium sp. | reverse complement strand
TCGGGGCGGTAGCGGGCGAGGTCGCCGGTCTTGTACATGCGCGCGTCGGGACCGCCGAAGAACTGGTCGGGCACGAACCTCTCCTTGGTCAGCTCCGGCCGGTTGAGGTAGCCGCGCGCGACGCCGGCGCCGCCGATGTAGAGCTCGCCGACCGCGCCGCGCGGCACCAGCTCGAGATCGGGGCCAAGCACATAGAGCTGCGTGTTGGCGATCGGCCGCCCGATCGGGATCGAGCCGTCTTGCGGGTCGTCCGGCCCGACCTCGTGGACGCAGCAGCCGACCACCGTCTCGGTCGGGCCGTACTCGTTGATGAGCCGCGTCGCCGGGGCGAAGTTCCGCCACAGCGTGAGATTCTCGGCGCGCAGGTTCTCGCCGCCGATGACGAAGCACCGGGTCATGCAGACGACCTCGTCGGCCGCGAAGGTCCGGCCGAGAAGCTCGAGATGGGCCGGCGTGATCTTGACGAGGGTGCGGTTTTTCGCCCGCCGCAACGCCGCGATCAGGTTCTGGGCGCCGGCATCCTCGGCCAGGAGCTCGACCTGCCCGCCGGCAAGCAACGCCGGGTACAGGCTCGTGACGGTGAGATCGAACGAGATCGAGGAGTGCACCGGCACCGAGCCGCCGGCCGCGACCCCGTAGGCTTCGATCGCCCAGGTGAGGTAGTTGACGAGCCCGCTGTGCAGGATCATCGCGCCCTTCGGCTGGCCGGTCGAGCCCGAGGTGTACATCACATAGGCGAGGTTCGACGGCAGCGCCCCGGCGGCGGGGGGCTTGGCGCTCTCTTTCGCGATCGCCGGCCAATCGGTATCGAGACAGACGAGGCTGTCGCCGGCGGCCGGGAACAGCGCCCGCAGCTTCTCCTGCGTCATCAGCACGCGCGCGCCGGCGTCGCCGACCATGAAGGCGAGCCGCTCCGGCGGATAGGCCGGGTCGAGCGGAACATAGGCGCCGCCGGCCTTCCAGACCGCGAGCAGCGCGACGACGAGCTCCGGCACGCGCTCCATGCAGACGCCGACGAGCGTCTCGCGGCCGACGCCCAGCCGGCGCAGATGATGCGCGACCTGGTTCGCGCGCCGGTCGAGCTCGCGATAGCTGAGCCGCCGATCCTCGTGCACCACCGCGACCGCCTCGGGCGAGGCGGCGGCCTGGCGCTCGAACAGCTCGTGGACGCAAAGGCCGGGGACCGGGGCGCCGGTCGCGTTCCACCGATAGAGCAGGCGCTCGCGATCGGCTTCGCCGAGCCCGGCGCGATTCGGCGTCAGAGCGAGCATGCGATCATCTCCTTCATGATCTCGTTCGTGCCGGCGTAGATGCGCTGCACCCGGCTGTCCGCCCACATGCGGGCGATCGGATATTCGGTCATGTAGCCGTAGCCGCCGTGCAGCTGGACGCATTCGTCGATGATCCGGCACTGCGTCTCGGTGAGCCAATACTTCGCCATCGCGCTCGCGACCTCGTCGAGCGAGCCGTCGAGGAAGCGCTCGATGCAGTGGTCGAGGAAGACCCGGCCGATCCGCGCCTCGGTCTTGCATTCGGCGAGCTTGAAGCGCGTGTTCTGGAACTCGATCAGCGCGCGCCCGCCGGCCATGCGCTCCTTGACGTAGTCGGCCGTGATCGCGACCGCGCGCTCGGCCGCGGCGACGGCGCCGGCGCCGATCGTCAGGCGCTCGTAGGGCAGCTGCTCCATCATCTGGAAGAAGCCCCGGCCCTCGGCCGGGCCGATGAGGTTTGCGGCCGGCACGCGGACGTCGTCGAAGAACAGCTCGCAGGTGTCCTGCGCGTGCATGCCGATCTTCTCGAGCGAGCGCCCGACCGTGTAGCCGGCAAGGTCCTTCGCCTCGACGACGAGAAGCGACAGGCCCTTCATCGGTGCAACCGCGGTGTCGGTCTTGACCGCGAGGCAGACGAGGCCGGCGTGCCAGCCATTGCTGATGAAGGTCTTGGAGCCGTTGACGACGTAGGTGTCGCCGTCGCGGCGGGCGGTTGTCGCGATGGCGGTGAGGTCCGAGCCGGCGCCGGGCTCGCTCATCGCGATCGCGCCGACGAGCTCGCCCGAAGCCATCCGCCGGAGCCAGCGCTGCTTCTGCGCCTCGGTGCCGTAAGCCAGGATGTAGCGCGCGACGATGCACTGGATGCCGCTGCCGAAATGCACGCCCGCCCGGGCAAGCTCCTCGCAGACGACGATCTCGTGCGCCAAGGTGCCGCCGCCGCCATATTCCTCCGGGACGCCGGGCAAGAGCATGCCGGCCCGCCCGGCCGCGGCCCAGGCCTCGGCATCGGGGCGGTGCTGCGCCCGCCAGCGCGGCTCGTGCGGCGCAAGCTCGGTCTCGACGAAGCGGCGCACGCTGCGGCGGAAGATGCGCAGCTCCTCGTTCATCCAGGGCGACCGGTCGCTCATCGCGCCGCTCCGCAGAGGGGAGGGTGCTGTCCCAAGCCGGACGCGCGCCGCCGCCCGCAGCGGCCACAGCCCGACGCGCTGTGCCATTCCGGTGCAGGACCGTTCATTTGCCGCCGTCCGCGCTCATCTCGGGGGAAGAGTCTTCAGGTTTCGTGCCAGGGCCGGCGAAGGCGATCCGGAGGGTTGTTGCCGTCGCGCGCGTGCGGCAGACTGGCCGAAGCCAAACGAGCGGCGGCGGCCGCCGGCTAAAAGGGGGGAAGGGACGATGGACACCGAACGCGATCTGGCCTCGCCGGATTTCGGCTCGACGGCGGCGACCGGCATGGCGGCGGTCGCCATGAACCAGTCAGCGAAGGGCGGGCCGCGATGGCTGAAGCGCTTCGTCCTCGTCTGCACGGTCATCGTCGCCGCGATGGCGCTGCTCAAGGTCGTGACCTCGCTCTCGGCGATGGGCAAGATCCCGGCCTGCGACGCCAAGACGACGAAGGACACGCTGTCGGACCTGAACAAGCAGCAGAAGTTCAACGCCTCGCACTACAACTCACTGAAGGCGAGGTCGTCGACCGACACCGAGGCGCTGTGCACGGCAAGCCTCGCGCTGCGCGACGGCACGACCGTCGAATACGACTACCGCATCTTCAAGGACGGCGGCGCGGTGAAGGTGCAGATGACGGACATCCGGCGGCCGTGAGGTGAAGCGCGGCGGCTTGTGCCCTGAGTTGGCCGGCCGGCGAGACTGAGGGCACCCGATGTTCGAGGGCTTCACCCGCACCCTCATCCCGACGCCCGAGGCGACGATCTGCGTGCGCCAGGGCGGCAGCGGGCCGCCGCTCCTCCTCCTGCATGGGCATCCGCAGACGCATGTCATGTGGCACCTGACGGCGCCGGCGCTGGCCCGGGATTACACCGTCGTCTGCGCCGATCTGCGCGGCTATGGCGACAGCTCGAAGCCGCCGGCGACGCCCGATCACGAGAGCTACTCCAAGCGGGCGATGGCGCGCGACATGGTGGCGGTGATGGCGGCGCTCGGGCATGAGCGCTTCGCGGTCGTCGGCCACGACCGAGGCGGGCGGGTCGCCTACCGCATGGCGCTCGACCATCCGGCGCGCGTGCGCGGGCTTGCCGTCCTCGACATCGTGCCGACGGGCGAGCACTTCCGCCGCGCCGGCATGGATTTCGCGCTCGGCTATTGGCACTGGTTCTTCCTCGCGCAAGCCTTCGACCTGCCGGAGCGGGTGATCGGCGCGAACCCTGACGGGTTCTATTTCCACCGCGGCCGCGAGGTCTTCGACGCGGCCGCGATGGCCGAGTACCGGCGCTGCTACTGCGACCCGGCGACGATCCACGCCATGTGCGAGGACTACCGGGCCGGCGCGACCTTCGACTTCGCCCTCGACGAGGCCGACCGGACGGCGGGGCGCAAAATCGCATGCCCGGTCCTCGCGCTGTGGGGCGCGAAGGGCCAGGTCGGGGGCTGGTATGACGTCGTCGGCGTCTGGCGCGACTGGGCCGGCGACGTGACCGGCGAGGCGCTCGACTGCGGGCATTATCTGCCCGAGGAGGCGCCGGCGGCGACGCTTGCCGCGCTCGCGCCCTTCCTCGCCCGCGTCACCGGGTGAGCCCGGCTCCGCGACGAGGGCTCCGGATCGATTGGAGAAGGTCGAATCGCTGCCGCATACGAAGATCGGCAAGATCGACAAGGCGGTGCTGCGGGCGACGATCGCGGCGACGATGAAAGCCGCGGCGAGCGAGCGCGCTCGTCAGGGCATGGGCCAAGGCTGACGAACGATCGGGCTTCCGCCCGGCAAGCCGCTGCCGTCGGCCACCGCAAGCCGGTGATGCGGCGAAGGCGAGTCCTTGGTGAAGGACCAGCGGAGAGCGTCGTCGGCAAAGCCCGGCGCGAAGGCGATGCCGATGCTGCCGTCCTGGCGGATGAGCATCGAAAACTGATCGAGCGGGAGAAGGAGGCCGATCCCGCGGGCCTTCACGTAGGCCTCCTTGAGCGTCCAATAGTCGAAAAAGCGATCCGCCTGTTCCTCGGCCGGCAAGCGGGCCAGCTCGGCGATCTCGGCCTTCGAGAAGGCGTGCTCCGCGACCGCAAGCGGCGAGCGAAGGCGATCCGTCGCCTCCACGTCGACGCCGATCGTTTCGCAGCCTGAGATCGCGCAAGCAACGCAACCGTCGGTGTGAGACAGGCTGAAATGCAGAGGGCGCGCTATCGATGGCGCCGCGACGAAGGGGCGGCCATGCTGGTCGACCTCAAATCGCCACGCCGAGGGATCGATCGCCGGCGCGATGCGCGACAGCCCGAGGCGGAGCACGCCCCGGGCGAGCAGGAACTCGCGCTGCTGGCGTTCCGACGCCAGGCGGGCGATGCGAGCCTTTTCGTCGTCGGACAGGAGAGCCCGGCATGCGTCGCGCATCGCCGGCGTATCGACCTCGTCGCAAAGCCCGACATAGAGGTGGATCTGCGGCTCGAAGATCGACGCGTCCGGCGCGGTCGGGCGGGAGCAAGCGGGCTCCGGCCCGGTGCCAGCTTCGCGGTTTGTTGGCAGCGCCCCCTGGTTGTGCGATGCTGACACGGCCGCTGCTCAACGGGGCTCGATGGCGGGATCGCCGCGGCGCGCGGTCGATCCCAGAATGGTGGAGGAAGCCGGATGTCCAGCGCGGTAGCACCTCATGTGAACCGGCGCAACACGCGGTCGATCTTTCTCGCCAGCTCCTTTGAGGAGAAGGGCCCGCGCCGCTTCTATCGGCATTTCCTCGCCGATCTCGGGGTGCGGGAAAAATGGGCCGGGCACGATCCGGAGCACATCCGGCTGCTGCGCGTCGGCGCGCGATTGATGGCGCGACAGGTGAGGCAATGTCTGCTGCTGAGCGCCGACCAGCGCCGGTCAATCGACTGAGCGCTAAATTGTAGCGCGTTGCTTAAAGCCGCTCTCAGACCTGCGCTGTTTCCTATCCGGACGTCGCGACAAGACGGCGGTCGGGAGGCATTGCCTTGTTCCTTTTCGCATCGGTCGTGCAGGCCGGCATCGTTGTGCTCGGCCTTCTCGGATCGTCGCCGCAACTTCCGCGTATCGGCGCGGCGTCGCGGTTCGCAGGTTCGGTCGTCCGGGTCCTTGCCGTCGAGGGCGGCTATGTCGAGCACCGGGTCGATCCCGGCGGCGCGACCAAGCACGGCGTCACGCGCGCGCGCCTCGCGCAGCATCGCGGCCGGCCGGTGACGAAGGCCGAGGTGCGCGGACTGACGCTCGCCGAGGCGGTGGCGATCTACCGGACCCTGTACTGGGACGCGCTCGCGGCGGACGAGCTTCCGCCGGGCCTCGATCACGCCCTGTTCGATTTCGCGGTGCACTCCGGCGTGCCGCGCGCGACGCGCGCCCTGCAGCGCGCGCTCGGCGTCGCCGACGACGGCCGCATCGGCCCGGCGACGATCGCCGCGGCGCGCGAGGCCGACGCGACGCTCATGCTCGGACGCTTATGCGCCGAGCGGCGCGCCTTCATGTCGGGGCTTTCCACCTGGCGGACCTTCGGCCGGGGCTGGAGCGCGCGCATGAACGCCGTCGGGGCCTGCGGCCCGGCGCCTGCGGCGATGCAGACGGCGGCTGCGGGCTCACCCGGTGCCGAGACACGACGCTGATACGAGGAACGGCGGCGCTTGGTGCGCTCTCGCACCGTCGGCCGCGCGTGCTTGCGCCACAACGGCGGAAGCTTGGGAGAGCGTCATGGCGAGCGCCGTTCATCGGCCGGTTCCGTCGCGCCTCGACACCGTGGTGTTCGAGGCGAAGGCGGCGGTGTTCCGCGGCCTGCGGGCGCTGGACGAGGCGCTGGCGCGCAAGGCAACGCGGCGGCACGCGCCGGGCGACGCGCTTTGCGACGCGCCGGTCGTCGCCCGGGTGCGCTCGCCGCTCTGGAACGGCCCCGCCGGGCCTAAGGAATACGCTCTCACCGCCGGCAAGATCCAGAATCTGCGCATCGCGCTCGCCGGCCTTGACGGCATCGTGGTGCCGGCCGGCGAGACCTTCAGCTTCTGGAAGCAGGTCGGGCGCGCGACGCGCCGGCGGGGCTTTGTCGCCGGCCGCGAGCTGCGCGAAGGCTGCCTCGTCGCGAACATCGGCGGCGGGCTCTGCCAGCTCTCGAACGCGCTATACGAGGCGGCGCTCGCGGCGGGCTTCGAGATCGTCGAGCGTCACGCCCACAGCCGCCGCGTCCCGGGCTCGCGCGCCGCGCTGCAGCGGGACGCGACGGTGTTCTGGAACTACATCGACCTGCGCTTCCGCGCCGCGAGCGCTTTCCGGGTCGAGGCGCGGCTGACGAGCCACCACCTCGAGGTGGTGTTCCGGGCCGAGCCCGCCACGGCCGCGCGCGCGAT
>JAJKJG010000241.1 GCA_021154065.1 Methylobacterium sp. | reverse complement strand
GCGTTGACGCGGATGCGGTGCGGCGCCAATCCGACCGCCATCACCCGCGTCAGCTGGTTGATCGCACCCTTCGAGGCGCCGTAAGGCACCTGATTCGGGATCGCGAGAGGCGCATTCACCGAGGCCATGTTGATGATGGTGCCGCCGCCGCCCTGAGCCACCATCCGCCGCGCCGCCGCCTGGCCGCACAGGAACACCGATTTGAGGTTCGTGCGCAGCACGCGGTCGTAGTCGTCCTCGGCGAGATCGAGGAAGTCGGCGTTGTGGGTGATGCCGGCGTTGTTGACGAGGATGTCGAGGCGGCCGAAGGCCGCGACCGCGCGGGCGATGAGCCCCTCAGCCTGGTCGCGGTAGCCGACGTCAGCCTGGTGGAACAGCGCGCCCGCGCCGAGCTTCGCGGCGGCAGCCTCGCCCTTCTCGACATTGATGTCGCCGATCGTGACCTTGGCGCCCTCGCGCGCGAAGCGCTCGGCGATGGCGAGGCCGATGCCCTGCGCCGCCCCCGTGACCACCGCGACCTTGTCCTTCAGACGCACGCCGTCCCTCCCCAGATGCCCGTGGGGGCCATAGGTCAGACCACCCGATGCAGCAAGGGCATGCCGGCAAGCGCCCGCAGCACGTTCTCGCGCGCGACGCCGAGGCTGCGCTCCCAGGTCTCGGCGGTGAGCCACGCGACGTGCGGCGTTGCGATCACGTCGTCGCGTGCGAGGAGGGGATGATCGTCACAGGGCGGCTCGACGGCGAGCACGTCGAGGGCGGCGACGGCGACCCGCTTCACGTCGAGCGCGGCGATCAGCGCCGCCTCGTCGACGAGCCCGCCGCGGGCGGTGTTGACGAGGATCACGCCGGGCTTCATCCGCGCGAAGGCGTCGGGGCCGAGGAGGCGCTCGGTCTCTGCCGTCAGCGGCAGGTGCAGTGAGAGGATGTCGGCGCGCGCCAGAAGCGCGTTGAAGCCGACGTGCTCCGCCGTCATCTCGGCGCGAGCCGCGCGACTCCAGTAGATCACCTCGGCCCCCATCGCGGCGAGGATCGGCGCGAGCCGCCGCGGCACCGCGCCGGCGCCGACGAGCCCGACCGTGCGCCCGCCGATCTCACCGAGCGACGCCTCCGAGCCTGGCGGGAGTGCCCAGCCGGCGGCCGTGCGCGCCGCGCGGTCGAATTGCGGCAGGCGGCGCAGTGCGGCGAGCATGAGCGCGAGCGCCATCTCGGCGACGGCGGCGGTATTCGTGCCGGGCATGTTGCACACCGCGACGCCGTGCCGGCGCGCCGCCTCGAGGTCGATGGTGTTCACGCCGACGCCGACCTTCTGCACGAGCTTGAGGCGCGGCGCCCTGGCGAACACCTCGGCGGCGATCGGCTTGAGCACGTGGAGAATCGCCGTCGCGTCGGGAAGCAGCGCGTCGAACGCCGCGTCCGCGGCTTCGGAGACGACGGCGACCGACAGGCCGCCGCGCTCCCAGGCCGCGAGCTTCGCCGACAGCTCCGGCCCCGCTTCGCAGCGAGCGATGACCAGGGGTTTTTGCATCACCGAAACGGAATGGGTGGCATTTGCGTGAGCTTAAGGTATTCGCTGCCGGTCGGCGATCTCAAGCGCGTGCTCAGGGGCAGTTCCGCCGTGGCGGCTCAGGACGAACTGATTTCGGTTCTGCGCGGCCTTGGGCTCGTCGGCGAGGCGGATGCGGTGCGGCTGACGCCGCTTGCCGGCGGCGTCTCCTCGGACATCTTTCGCGTCGAGACGCAGGCGCGGATTTTCGCACTGAAGCGCGCGCTGCCGAAGCTCAAGGTCGCGGCCGATTGGCAGGCGCCGGTCGAGCGCAACGCCTACGAGGTCGCCTGGATCGAGACCGCCGCCGGCGTGGTTCCGGAGGCGGTGCCGGAGATCCTCGGGCACGATCCGGGAAACGGCCTCTTCGCCATGACCTACCTCGACCCGGGAACGCATCCGGTCTGGAAGGCGCAGCTCCGCGACGGCATCGTCGACGCGGGCTTCGCCGCCGAGGTCGGCCGCCGCGTCGCCGCGATCCACGCAGCGACAGCCGGCGACAGCACGGTCGCGGCGCGCTTCGCGACTGACCGCATCTTCCGTCCGATCCGGCTCGAGCCCTATCTGGAGGCGAGCGCCCGGCGGCATCCAGGCGTCGCCGACCGGCTCATGGCGCTGTCGCGCGACACGCTCGCGGTCAAGAAGGCGCTCGTGCACGGCGACGTGTCGCCGAAGAACATCCTGGCGGGGCCGCGCGGCCCGGTCTTCCTCGACGCGGAATGCGCCTGGTATGGCGACCCCGCCTTCGACCTCGCCTTCTGCCTCAACCACCTGCTGTTGAAATGCCTGTGGAACCGGGCGGCGGCGCCGGCCTATCTTGCCGCCTTCGACGCGCTCGCGGCTGACTATCTGGCGGCGGTCACCTGGGAGCCGCGGGCCGAGCTCGAGGCCCGGACGGCGCGACTGCTGCCGGGCCTTTTCCTCGCCCGCGTCGACGGCAAGTCGCCGGTCGAATACATCACCGACGACGCCGACCGCGACCACGTCCGGACGACCGCGCTGCGCTTGATCGCGAAGCCGCCGCGAACGCTCGCCGCGGTGCGGAGCGCCTGGGCGGAGCGGCTCGGGAGCCACTGAAAGAGAGAGCATGGCCCAAGCGGCGATCGCCAAGGTGCACGGGCGCCGCGTGTGGGATTCACGCGGCCGGCCGACGGTCGAGGTCGAGGTCGCGCTCGCCGGGGGCATCATCGGCCGCGCGATCGCGCCGGCCGGCGCCTCGACCGGCAGCGGCGAGGCGGTGGACCTGCGCGACGGCGGCGCCGCCTTCGGCGGCCTCGACGTGCGCCGGGCGGTCGCGAACGTGAACGAGATCATCGCCCCGGCGCTGGCCGGACGCGACGCCGGCGCACAGGCGGAGATCGACGGCCATCTCATCGAGCTCGACGGCACGCCGGCGAAGGCCCGCCTCGGCGGCAACGCCATCGTCGCGACCTCGCTCGCGGTGCTGCAGGCCGCCGCGGCGTCGCACGCAGAGCCGCTGTGGCGCTACCTCGCGCAAGGCGGGGAGGTCACGATCCCGGTTCCCGAGATCCAGATCTTCGGCGGCGGCGCCCATGCGGCGCGGCGCGTCGACGTGCAGGATTTCATGGTCGTGGCGCCGAATGCGTCGTCCTTCGCCGAGGCGCTCGACCGCACCGCCGAGGTCTATCGCGCCGCGGGGCAAATCCTCGCCGAGCGTGGGCTCGTCCAGGGCGTCGCCGACGAGGGCGGCTGGTGGCCGACCTTCTCGTCGAACGAGGAGGCCCTCGATATGCTCATGCGGGCGATCGAGCGGGCCGGCTTTACGCCCGGCGACGAGGTCGCGATCTCGCTCGACGTCGCCGCCTCCGAGCTCGGACGCGGCGGGCGCTACCGTCTCGCACTGGAGCAGCGCGAGCTCGACGCCGACGGCATGATCTCGATGCTCGGGCGCTGGATCGAGCGCTACCCGATCGTCTCGATCGAGGACCCCCTGGCCGAGGACGACCCGGAAGGGTTTTGCCGCTTCATGGCGGCGTTCGGAGACAAGCTCCAGGTCATCGGCGACGATCTCCTCGTCACGAACGCCGATCGCGTGCGCGAGGCGGCGCGGGCCGGGGCCTGCAACGCGGTGCTGATCAAGCCGAACCAGGCCGGCACCGTCACCGAGGCCAAGGCGGCGCTCGACGCCGGCAAGGCGGCAGGCTTCGGGACGATCGTCTCGGCCCGGTCCGGCGAGACCGAGGACGTGGCGGTCGCCCACTTGGCGGTCGGCTGGAACGCCGGCCAGCTCAAGGTCGGCTCCTTCGCCCGCTCCGAGCGGATGGCGAAATGGAACGAGGTGCTGCGCATCGAGGAGACGCTCGGTCCCGGCGGACGCTTGGCGCGGGCCTTCGCTCAGCGTCCTTGAAGGAAGCCCCTCAAGGAGCGCCGCCTTCCCCTTCCGGCGAGAGGCCCTTCTCGTAGCGCCATGCGGCGGTGCCGTCCTCGTAATAATCGGCGAGCGTCGCGATGCGGCGGTAGCCGGCCTTCTCATAGAGCGTCTGCGCGGCCTTGTTGTCGGGCCGGACCTCGAGGCGCAGGTGCGTGCAGCCGTGTCGGCGCGCCGCGGTTTCGGCGGCTTCGAGCAGGCGCTTGCCGAGCCCCCTGCCGGCGGCGCCCGGCTGCACCGCAATCGAGGTGAGATGGCCGACGGCGGCGTTCTTCCGGCGCTGGACCATGGCGTATCCGATCGGGCCCGCGGCGCCGCCGGCGACGAGAAGATCGATCGTTGGCGAAGCGACCGCATGGCGGAAGGCGCGCCGCTCGAGCCGGTCCGTCGGGAATACGCCCTCGATTGCCAGGAGGCCGTCGAGGTCGTCGAGCCGCGCCGGCCTGACCGGCGGCGTCACGGGGCCGTCCACGGGAAAGTCCAGGTCTCGGTCAAGGCCTTGTTGCCGGCGCGCAGATAGGCGCGCAGATCGGTCGACTGGCCGGCCTCGAGCTTCACGTCGAAAGCGGCGCGGAAACCCTTCGTGTGCTCGTTCGGAACGACGAAGGTATGGGTGATCTGGCCGGCGGACGCCGACGGCACGACCTGCACGAGGCTCGGGTCGGACAGGTAATAGGCGAGGTTGCCGCCGGCGAAATCGATCAGGAAGCGGCGCGTCAGCGCATCGCCCGGGTCGGCCGAGCCGCTCGCCCTCGCCGGAGCCTGGAAGGTGTTCACGACCTTGCCGCCCGGGTGCATGTCGTCCGTCGCCGAGACGGCGCGGACGCGGTAGCCGAAGGCGACCTCCTGGCCCGGCTCGTAGGGGGCGCGCGGCTGCCAGTAGGCGACGACGTTGTCGGCGGTCTCGTTGTCGGTCGGCAGCTCGATCAGCTCGACCCGGCCCTCGCCCCAGGTGCCGGTGGGCTCGACCCAGTAGCCCGGGCGCAGGTGATAGAAGGCCTCCAGATCCTGATAGTTCTCGAAGATGCGGTCGCGCTGTAGCAGGCCGAAGCCGCGCGGATTTGAATCGAGGAAGGCCGAGACCCATCTCCGGGCCGGGTTGTGCAGCGGCCGCCAGATCCACTCGCCGGCGCCGGTGTGCATCAAGAGGCCGTCGGAATCGTGCAGCTCGGGCCGGAACGAATCGACGCGCCGGCGGTCGTTCTCCCCCTCGAAGAACATCGACGTCAGTGGTGCCAGCCCGACCGAGGCCATGGCCCGGCGCGGAAACAGCGTCACCGTGACGTCGATCGTGGTCTCGATCGCCGGGTAGATCTCGAAGCGGTAGGCGCCCGCCGCCGAGGGGCCGTCGAGGAGCGCGTAGACGAGCGCCCGCTCGGCGCCGGCGGCCGGCACGTCGACCCAGAACTCGTGAAAGTACGGGAACTCCTCGGGCTCGCCGTCGCGCGCATTGACGACGAGGCCGCGTGCCGAGAGGCCGTAACGCTGGTCGCGGCCGAGGAAGCGGAAATAGCTCGCGCCGAGGAAAGCGATCAGCTCGTCGAAGACCTTGGGGTCGTTGAGCGGATAGTGCAGGCGGAAGCCGGCAAAGCCGAGGTTCACGGGCAGGGGCCGGTCGATCCTGCTCCGTCCGGTGTCGAACAGCTGCGCCTGGTAGGCGACCGGCGTCGGCACGCCGTCGCGGATCACGTTCACGGTGACCGGGCGCTGGTAGAGGAACCCGAGGTGGAAGAGCTGCATCCGGAACGGACCGCCGGCCGACCCGAGGAGCGCCCGGTCCGGCCTGAAGCGGATGTCGCGGTAGGCGTCGAAGTCGAGCCGGTGCAGGGGCTCGGGGAGGGGCGCCAGGTTCGCCTCGAAGGTCGAGCTGGCGAGCTCGCGCGCGCGGCGCACCACGTCCTCATAGCGGAAGGGCGTCGGCGCCGGCGGGCCGCCGGTCTGGGCCGCCGCCGGCGCCGCCGCAAGCGCCATCGATGCGGTGAGGAGAGTGCGGCGGGTCAGACGCGGCATCGATGGGGACTCGGACCGAAGGACGACCACGGGCGACGGCGCGACAGTTAAGCGAGGCCGCTTGGGCCGTCCACTGCCAAGCCGCCGCGGCGCGGGGCTGCGGGTCACCAACGCGGAAGCTTCGGCGTTTGCCGCAAAACGGTTGAGGAAATCTCGAAAAAGCCCTTGAGATCGAGGGAAATCGCACGTATCTAAGCCCCGCCCAACATTCGCACGTGCCTGTGGCCGCGTGCTGGTCGGTGGACATCCGGACAAGAGGCCGGACAGTCGCCAGGGACAAGGGTTCGCTCTCGGGGGATGGATATCCCTGAGGCAAGGACCCCGGTTCTGACGAAGAACCGCGTCCCGAACAACGACCGGCAGCCGGAGGCGAAACCGGCGAACCCCGCTCTCCACGGGGGACGCAGCTTAAAGCAACGACGGATCGGGCTTTTTTGGTCTCGTCGGCCCTCCAAAGGTCGACACCGAAGAGGCTTGTCCATCTTGCCCGGCGTGCGGTTGGGGTCTCCCCTTCCAAACAAAGGCAGCTTCTCGGGCGAAGAGCCCGTCGACCCGCTCGTGTCTCCATCGCACGGGCGAAAGCGATGACTCTTCCCCGCTGAGCCCGGGCGGTTCGCCGCCCGACCTGTCAACCGGGGCGCTCGCGCGCCCGATTGAGCCTTGTTGGGAGAGCGCCATGACCGAGCGCATCCGTGAGTTCCTGCGCAACCGACGCGACGAGGGCCTGAACGACGGGCCCTGCATGGTGCTCGACCTCGACGTCGTGCAGGACAACTACAAGAAGTTCGCCCGCGCGCTGCCGAACACGCGCGTGTTCTACGCCGTCAAGGCCAATCCGGCGCCGGAGGTCCTGAGCCTCCTGGCGAAGCTCGGCTCGTGCTTCGACGCGGCGTCCGTCGTCGAGATCCAGCTCGTGCTCGCGGCCGGCGCGACGGCGGAGCGCATCTCCTTCGGCAACACGATCAAGAAGGAGCGCGACGTCCTGCGCGCGCTCGAGCTCGGCGTGCGGCTGTTCGCCGTCGACTGCGAAGCCGAGGTCGAGAAGATCGCCCGTGCGGCCGAGGCGGCCGGCATCGACAAGCGCGACGTCAAGGCGTTCTGCCGCATCCTGTGCGACTGCGCCGGCGCCGAGTGGCCGCTGTCGCGCAAGTTCGGCTGCGCGCCCGACATGGCGATCGAGGTGCTGGAGCACGCCT
>JAJKJG010000240.1 GCA_021154065.1 Methylobacterium sp. | reverse complement strand
CGGCGCTGACCAACCCGGACGCGACGCCCGGCGCCGGCACGCTGACGCCGGCGGGCCGCGACGACGAGGTCGACTCGACGAGCGGCTGAGGGGCAGACGGGCCGAGCGCCCGCCGCTCCCGAAGCCGGGCGTGCGCCGGCGCACTAAGCGTCTGCCCGAGCAGCGGATTTCGCAGCAGCACGGCCGCTGCCGCGGTCCTTCGGGTGCCGGCGCGCACGCCAGGCGGGAAACCCTGGAGGCATCCTCCTCCCACTCGAGGACCGGGTCGTTAAGACCCGCTCCGGAAGGGAGGATCGCCCGATGCGCCGCAAGCTCGCGCTCTATTCGATGTTCGCGCTCTTCGCCTGCGCCTACGCGACCCTCGACCGCCTTCCGCGCGCCGCCCTCCAGACGTTGCGCGGCGGCGCCGAGCACGTGCTGGGCGGCGACGCGCCCGAGACGGCGATGAGCCCCGAGGCTTGAGGGCGCACGCGCGCCGGCTAAAGCATGATCCCGAAAAGCGGCTACCGGTTTCGGAAAAGATCACGCTCAACAAAGCGATTATGCACTTCACAAATGTTCCAGGCCAGCGACCGGCTACCTTAGGGGTAGCTGCGGCGGACCGTTCGAAGCGAAGTCTGTCCGACCGCCGTCTTGCCGTCGCCCTGCAACTGAGACCAGGATAGGTCGGCTCAAAGCGTTCCTTTTTCCATTCGTCCACGCTCTTCGTATCTCGCAGCTTTCGCTTAAACGGGTAAGGACCGAGCACCCCGTTTTTGTGGAGGTTTTTGAGCGGTTTCCCCTTACGCGTGACCTCAATCTCAAAACCCTCGCGGTCTGGAACTTCGCGGCCTTCGGGCGCAAATGCACTAAGCCTGGGGAGCGTCCGATGAGGGCGACTCCACACGCGGGGGCCGCCAATGCTAGGTGGTTCCGATGCTCAAGCAGCTTGTCAACTATTTCGCCCGCTTCGACTTACTCACATCGTTCGGCGGTTGGGTTCTTTGGGCGTCTGGCCTCACATGGGCAGGCCTGATGGGGACCGCTGCCGCCTATACCGGCTCCTTCTGGTCAGCTTACGGATGGCTAGGTGTGGCCAGCGTCAGTCTATTTGCTTGGATCATCGGCACACTTGGTCTGGCCGCCGCTATGCGGCTTTCGCGCCCTGCTTTTCGGCCATCCGAGGGTGACCTTGTTGATGCCGCTACGGCGGCAAGGTCAAGAAGCTGAGATGCAGCACGGGCGTCGCGAATCAATCGAGCGCCTTGGAGAGTTAGAGGAACGGCTGCGCATTCTCGAAGGACCAGGGTCAAGCAGCAATATTGAAGAACGCCTTCAAGGGCTCACAGAGAACGTTCATAAACTAGCGCAGAACTCTGGCGGGTTTCTCGAATCCCTCAGCAAGAGCTTCGACCTATTGCATTCCACTGTCGCGGGACTCCTTGATCGGCTCGGGAAGGTTGAGGGCTCTCTGCGCTCGGGGCGCGGCCTTCTCGGAAGGATCGGCACCGAAGACGACCCCGCCAGTCGGTTCGATGATCTGGAAAGCGATATAAAAAGTATGCTTGAGTCAATCAACGCACTCAAGGAGCGAGAGGCGGCAAACTATAACCAAGTGACATTCCAAATACAGATGCTTGTCGGAGCACTTCGGGCGCGCGACGCTTGGGCAAAATTCGATAAGTACGATGCAGTCGTAACATCGCTCGGAAAGAAGCTTCTAGATGGATTTTATGAAGATGGGAAATCATGGGCGCACGACCAGAATGAATGGGGCCATAACCTAAGCGAAATTGATATGCTTCTCGCGCAATGGTCAAAACATCACCAGTCATTCCTCAGATTAACCCATCATGAACTTGAAGGCACGCCGCAGCCTCCAAGTCATATAGTGAAAGACACACATGAGAATATAGTTAGGTTCAAAACGGTTTGGTTGGCGCAACAGCGCTATGCTAACCAACGCGACGGGATTATAAATTTCTTTGCCACTAAGGCGATCGAATTTCCCGGTTAGTCAAGGCGCAGTTCGCGCGCTCCGATCGCCTGAAGCGCGGGATGACGACTCGACGAGACATCATCCCGCTTTACGACCGCTCCGGCTTTGCCTGGCCAACCCGCTTCGCGTCGCGCAGGTGCACGAGGTTCGTCGGCGGCTGCGCCTCGGCGACGAGCTTTGCCGCCGCGCGCCCGAGCTCGGCGAGCTCGTAGGGCTTGCGCAGGACGGTGAACTCGGTCTCGGCGGACGCGACGGCGTTGCTGTAGCCGGTGACCAGCAGCACCGGAAGCGTCGGATGGCGCTGGCGGATCGCGCGGGCGAGCCCGAGCCCGTCCATGGCGCCCGCCATGACGATGTCGCTGACGACGAGATCGAGCTCGCGCGCCTCGACCTCGCGAAGCGCGGTCTCGGCGTCGCCGGCCCGGTGGACCTCGTAGCCGAGCTGCTCCAGCAGCACCGCGCTCGCCTCGGCGACGTCGGGATTGTCCTCGACCAGCAGCACCGTTCCGCCGGTGTCGGCGTCCGCCGCCGGCTCGGCCGCGCGCTCCTCGATCCCCGCCTTTGCCCGCGGCAGGTAGAGCGTGACCCGCGTCCCCTTCCCGAGCTCGCTCTCGATGCCGAGCGTGCCGCCGGACTGGTGCACGAAGCCGTGCACCTGCGACAGCCCGAGGCCGGTCCCCTTGTCCGGCGGCTTCGTCGTGAAGAAGGGGTCGAACACCCGCGGCAGGAGATCGGGCGCGATGCCGCTGCCGGTATCGGCCACCGTGATCGCGACGAAATCGCCCTTGAGGCCGAGCCGCGTGTCGGCCGGCTGCAGCGTCGCGTTCTCGGCCGAGAGCGTGATCATGCCGCCCTCCGGCATGGCGTCGCGGGCGTTGAGCGCGAGGTTGATGAGCGCGAGCTCGAACTCGGCGAGATCGACCCGCACCGGCCATAGCTCCGGCGGCACGACGGCGGCGAGCCGGACCTGCGCGCCGATCGAGCTCGCGATCAGCGGCCGCACGGCCTCGAGGCGCTCGCCGACGCCGGCGACGACCGGGGTCAGCATCTGGCGGCGCGAGAACGACAGCAGCTGCCGGGTCAGCGATTCGCCGCGCCGCGCCGCGAGCTCGATCGCTTCTGCGGCGCGCACGCCCTTCTGATCGTCGGCGACGAGCTTCTTCAGCGTGTGGACGTGCCCGCTGACGATCATCAGGAGGTTGTTGAAGTCGTGCGCGACGCCGCCGGTGAGCTGGCCCAGCGCCTCCATCTTCTGGGTCTGGGCGCGTTGCGCCTGCGCCGCCTGGAGGGCGAGCTGGGCCTCGCGGCGCTCGGTGATGTCGCGGGTGATCTTGGCGAAGCCGACGAGGCTGCCGTCGTCGTCGAAGATCGGATCGACGATGACGTTTGCCCAGAACAGGCTGCCGTCCTTGCGCACCCGCCAGCCCTCGGCCTCGAAGCGTCCCTCCGCCGCGGCGATGCGGAGGGCGCGGGCCGGCAGGCCGGCCGAGCGCTCGTGCTCGGTGTAGAAGCGCGAGAAATGCTGGCCGACGATCTCGTCCGCCATGTAGCCCTTGAGGCGCTCGCCGCCGGCGTTCCAGCTCGTCACGACGCCGTTCGGGTCGAGCATGTAGAGCGCGTAGTCGGTGACGCCGCGCACGAGCAGGCGCAGTTGGCGCTCGCTCTCGCGCAGCGCTTCTTGCGCGGCGCGGCGCTCGGTGATGTCGCGGGTGATCTTGGCAAAGCCCAGGAGCTCGCCGCTCTCGTCACGGATGGCGTCGAGCGTCACCGAGGCCCAGAAGCGGCTGCCGTCCTTGCGGAAGCGCCAGGCTTCGGCCTCGTAGCGGCCCTCGCGCCGGGCGGTCTCGAGGACGCGGGCCGGCAGGCCGGCGGCGCGGTCCTCCTTGCCGTAGAAGCGCGAGAAATGCTGGCCGATGATCTCGTCCGGACGATAGCCCTTCATCCGCTCGGCGCCGGCGTTCCAGTTGGTGATGATGCCGGCGGGATCGAGCATGTAGATGGCGTAGTCGACGACGCCTTCGACGAGCAGCCGGAAGCGGCGCTCGCTCTCGCGCAGCGCCTCCTGGGCCGCCATCCGTTCGGTGATGTCGCGGGTGACCTTGGCAAAGCCGATGAGGCGTCCCTGGCCGTCGCGGATCGGCTCGACGACGGCGTTCGCCCAGAAGCGGCTGCCGTCCTTGCGGACCCGCCACCCTTCGGCCTCGAAATGCCCTTTCGCCTCCGCCTCCCGAAGGGCCTTCGCCGGCCGGCCGGCGGCCTGGTCCTCGGGCATGAAGAACTTCGAGAAATGCTGGCCGATGATCTCGGCCGGCCGATAGCCCTTGAGCTTCTGCGCGCCGGAGTTCCAGCTGACGATGAAGCCGGCCGGATCGAGCATGTAGATCGCGTAATCGGTGACGGCGTCGATCAGCAGCTGGAGCCGCAGGCCGTCGTCGATGGCGGGGGATTGTGCTTCAGCGGTCAACGCATATGCTCTGTAACGTGCGTGATGCGGATCGAGCCGACATCGCGCAGTATACCACGCCCCTCCGGGGGCCCCCATAGCGCCGCGCTCGGATCGAGACAACCCGAGCGCCTCCATGGCTGCCGCCATGCCATGAACGCGAGACGCCCGTCCCTTCCGAGGCCGCGATCGGCGCCGGTCGCCGCCGGCGCGCCGCACCGGCTCGGATCGTCCGGCGAGCCTGAGGAGAACGGCGGGCCGATCGCCCCGGCTTCCGCCCCGGACCTGGCCGGGCGCGAGGACCTGCCGTTCCGGGTCGAGCTCTGGAACGAGGCCAGGACCGCGGTCGAGCAGGTTCTGGCGGTCACGGCGAGCGGCGGCATCGGCTATGCGGCGTTCTACGCCGCGACGCGCGAGCTGCCGGAACGCTACATCACGCTGCGTCACAAGCAGCGTATCGTCTCGCGCTGGAACGGCCCCGGGCACTGAAGACGCCCGCCTCCGCCATGCCGCTCGGCATGCACATTCCTCCTCCCCCACAAGGGGGGAGGGGAGCTGGGGACATCCGGCGCCTGCGACGTTGGTCGCGTTTGACGGCTTTCGCAGACCGTCTATAGAAAACCTCAACGAGTTTATGCAAAAAGCATGCCGCGGAGGGCCTCGCCCGTCCGCCCAGGGGTGTCGGGATGGCTTTGTCGCAGCGGTTGGAAATTCGCCAGGGCCAGTCCCTGGTGATGACGCCGCAGCTCCTGCAGGCGATCAAGCTGCTCCAGCTCTCCCATCTCGACCTCGCCGCCTATGTCGACGCCGAGCTCGAGCGCAACCCGCTGCTCGAGCGGGTCGAGGAGGAAGGGCCGCCCGAGACCCTAGGCCCGGCTCATGAAGATTCCCCTTCCGCCGAGCCTTCCGAGGGCGACGGCGGCGATGCCGGCGAGGGCGACGCGCCGGCCGACAACTGGCTCACCGAGGACCGCGGCGCGAGCCGGGCCGAGCTCGAGGGCGAGCACGACACCGGCTTCGAGAACGTCTTCCAGGACGAGGTGCCGGACCGCGCCCCGCCGACGGGCGGCGACGCCGTCACGCTCACCGCGTCGCCGTGGTCGAACGCCGGCGGCGGCGGCTTCGACGGCGAAGCCCCGGACTTCGAGGCGACGCTCGCGAGCGAGGCCAGCCTGCACGACCACCTCGCGGCGCAGCTCGATCTTGCGACCGTCGACCCGGCCGAGCGCCTGATCGGACGCCATCTCGTCGACGCCGTGAACGAGGCCGGCTACCTGACCGAGACCGTCGACGACATCGCCGACCGCCTCGGCGCCGAGCCGACGACGGTCGAGCGGGTGCTGCGGCTCGTCCAGGGCTTCGAGCCCTCAGGGATCGCGGCGCGCGACCTCGCCGAGTGCCTGACCATCCAGCTCCGGGAGCAGAACCGCTTCGACCCGGCGATGGCGGCCCTCGTCGGGCGGCTCGACCTCGTCGCGAAGCGCGATTTTCCGGCCCTGAAGCGCCTCTGCGGCGTCGACGACGAGGATCTGGCCGAGATGCTCGCCGAGATCCGCGCCCTCGACCCAAAGCCCGGGCGCGCCTTCGCGGGCAGCCCGGTCCAGATCCTCGTCCCGGACGTGTTCGTGCGCCCAGCCCCGGACGGCAGCTGGATCGTCGAGCTCAACTCCGGCACGCTGCCGCGGGTGCTGATGAACCAGAGCTACTACGCCAAGGTCTCGCGGACGCTGAGCAAGGACGCCGACAAGGCCTTCATCACCGAGTGCCTGCAGACCGCGAACTGGCTCACCCGCTCGCTCGAGCAGCGGGCGAAGACGATCCTCAAGGTCGCAAGCGAGATCGTGCGCCAGCAGGACGGGTTCTTCGCCAACGGCGTCGCGCATCTGCGCCCGCTCAACCTCAAGACCATCGCCGACGCCATCGGCATGCACGAATCGACGGTGTCGCGGGTGACCTCGAACAAGGCGATCGGGACGAACCGCGGCACGTTCGAGATGAAATACTTCTTCACCGCCGCGATCCCGGGCGCCGCAGGCGTCGAGGCCCATTCCTCCGAGGCGGTGCGGCACCGCATCCGGCAGCTCGTCGAGGCCGAGGGCACGCGCATCCTGTCCGACGACGCCCTCGTCCAGAAGCTTCGCCGCGAGGGCGTCGACATCGCCCGCCGGACCGTCGCCAAGTACCGCGAATCGCTGCGGATTCCCTCATCGATCGAGCGCCGCCGCGAGAGCCAGTCGGCCCGCCCGGCGGCAGGCGCCGCCGCCATAGACTTGGCAAGCGCCGCGCCCTAACCCACATCGCAAGACGCAGCCCCGGCGGCGGCGGGCCGCCATGCGGGCGCCACGTCGGCGAGGATCAACAGCGGCCGCCGCGCCGCCTTAATCGCGGCCGGGGCGCGCGCGCCAGGCGGGAGGGACGATTGATGGGCTTGCGGGTCTCCGGCAAGAATCTCGACGTCGGCGAGGCGCTGCGCGGCCAGGTCGAGGCCCGCGTCGCGAGCGCGCTCGGGAAGTACTTCGACGGCGACTATTCGGGCCATGTCACGGTCGCGAAGGACGGCGCCGGGTTCCGCACCGAATGCGTGCTGCACCTCACCTCCGGCATCACGCTCGAAGCCTCGGGCGCGGCGGCCGACGCCTATGCGAGCTTCGACCAGACGGCGGAGCGCATCGAGAAGCGCCTGCGG
>JAJKJG010000239.1 GCA_021154065.1 Methylobacterium sp. | reverse complement strand
GCGGCGGCGGTCGCGGTCGCGGATGCGCTCGGCGTCTCCGGCCAGGCGATCCGCGCCGGCCTCTCGACCTTTCCGGGCCTGCCGCACCGCATGGAGGAGGTCGGCCGGCGCGGACGGGCGATCTTTGTGAACGACTCCAAGGCGACGAACGCCGATTCGACCGAGAAGGCGCTCGCCTCCTTCGAGCGCATCCTGTGGATCCTCGGCGGCAAGCCGAAGGAGGGCGGGATCGACAGCCTGCGCCCCTATTTCCCGAAGATCGACCGCGCCTACCTCATCGGCGAGGCGAGCGACGCCTTCGCCGGAACGCTCGAGAATGAGGTGCCCTATTTGCGTTGCGGCACGCTCGACAAGGCAGTCGCCGCCGCCGCCGAGGACGCCGCGCGCTCGAGCGCGCCGGAGCCCGCCGTCCTGCTCTCGCCGGCCTGCGCTTCTTATGACCAGTTCAAGAATTTCGAGGTCCGCGGCAACCGCTTCCGCGAGCTCGTGCGGGCGCTGCCGGGCGTCGAGGTAAAGGAACTGTAAACCCGGTTCTGCAAATCATCGGGATGATCTCCTCTCCCCGCTTGCGGGGAGAGGGCTTCGCGGCGGAGGCCGCGAAGCGAGCCCGAAGGGCGAGGGTGAGGGGCTGTCGACGCTGGCGCTCGATGTCGGCAGCCCCTCACCCTCGCTCCGCTGGCGCTTCGCTTGCCTCGCCCCCGACAAGGGGGGCGAGGCCCTCTCCCCGCAAGCGGGGAGAGGAGCTTTCCGGGGAGCCCGAACCATGATGTCGCGCGCGGAACGGAGCCTCGTCGGCGATTGGTGGTGGACCGTCGATCGCGCGACGCTTGCCGGCCTCGTCATTCTCATGGTCGCGGGCCTCGTGCTCCTCATGGCCGGCGGCCCGCCGGTCGCCGAGCGGCTCGGACTCTCGACCTTCCATTTCGTCAGCCGGCAGGTGCTCTACCTCGCGCCCGCCGTTGCGCTGATGGTTGCGGTGTCGTTCCTGTCGCTGCGTCACGTCCGGCGCCTCGCGCTTCTCGCCTACCTGATCGGCATGGCGCTCGTCGGCGCGGCGCTGCAATGGGGGCCGGAAATCAAGGGCGCTCATCGCTGGATCTCTGTCGCCGGCATCGGCCTGCAGCCCTCCGAGTTCGTCAAGCCCGCCTTCGTCGTGCTCGCCGCCTGGGCTTTTGCCGAGGGTGCCCGTAAGCGCGACATGCCGGGCGCGTTCCTGGCGCTCCTGCTTCTGCCGGCCACCATCGTGCCGCTGATCCTGCAGCCCGATTTCGGCCAGACCATGCTGATCACCGTCGTGTGGTGCGGGCTGTTCTTCGTCGCCGGCCTGCACTGGTTCTGGGTCGTCGGCCTCGGCGGCGCCGGCGCGGTCGGCATCGTTGCCGCCTATCGCTTCCTGCCGCATGTGCGCGACCGCATCGAGCGCTTCCTGCACAAGGTCACGGGCGACGGCGGCGGCAAGGCCGACGGCGCGAAATCGGTCATCGACAACTTCCAGACCGAGACCGCGATGGAAGCCTTCGTGCGCGGCGGCTGGTTCGGCTCCGGACCCGGCGAGGGCATCGCCAAGCGGCGGCTGCCCGACGCCCATACGGATTTCATCTTCGCCGTCACCGGCGAGGAGTTCGGCATCATCGTCTGCCTCGCCCTGCTCGCGCTCTTCGCCTTCATCGTGCTGCGCGGGCTTTTCCTCGCCCAGCGCAACGAGGACACCTTCTGCCGGCTGGCCTCGACCGGGCTCGTGATGATGTTCGGCCTCCAGGCGGCGATCAACATGGCGGTCAATGTGCAGCTCATGCCGGCGAAGGGCATGACGCTGCCGTTCATCTCCTATGGCGGCTCCTCGCTGATCTCGCTCGCGCTCGGGATGGGCTTCCTGATGGCGCTGACGCGGCGGCGCCCGCGCGCCGAGATGGCGGAGCGGCTCGGGTCGCGGGCATGACCAGCCGGCCGCGCGTCCTTCTCTGTGCCGGCGGAACCGGCGGACACCTCTTTCCGGCGGAGGCGCTCGCGGGGGCGCTGGAGCGGCTCGATATCGAGGTCGCGCTCGCGACCGATCGTCGCGCAGGCGTGCTCGCCGGGAGCTTCCGGGCCGAGGAGGTGATCGAGATCGCCTCGGCGACGCCGTCGGGAGGCTCGCCGCTGGGAATGGCGAAGGCGGCGCTCTTCCTCGGCTTCGGCTTCCTGCAGGCGAGCCGCACGTTACGCCGGAGACGGCCGGCGGCGGTCGTCGGCTTCGGCGGCTACCCGACCGTGCCGCCCGTGATGGCGGCGGCGATGCTGCGCATCCCGACCGTGATCCACGAGCAGAACGGCGTGATGGGGCGGGCGAACCGCTTCCTCGCCGGACGGGTCGCGGCCATCGCCACCGGCTTTCCCGAGGTCAAGGGCATCCCGGCGACCCCGGCGCGGGTCGTCCACACCGGCAACCCGGTGCGTCCGGCGGTGCTCGCCGCGGCGCGGACGCCGTTCCCGGCGGCGCTGCACGGCGGCAAGCTCAGGCTTCTCGTCTTCGGCGGCAGCCAGGGCGCGCGGGTGATGAGCGACGTCGTCCCGGCGGCGATCGAGCGGCTGCCGACGGACGTGCTGCCGCGGCTCGTCGTCGCCCATCAGGCGCGCGAAGAGGACGCGCTCAGGGTCATGACAGCCTATGCGCGTTCCGTCGGCCACGCCGATGTGCAGCCCTTCTTCAAGGACCTGCCGCAACGCATCGCCGAGTCCCACCTCGTGATCTCGCGCTCGGGCGCCTCGACCGTGGCCGAGCTCGCGGTGATCGGCCGGCCCTCGATTCTCGTGCCGCTGCCCGGCGCGCTCGACCAGGACCAGGCCGCGAACGCCCGCGCGCTCGCCGAGATCGGCGCCGCAACCGTCATCCCACAAGGCGAGTTCACGCCCGAGCGCCTCGCCGCCGAGATCATGGCCCGGATCGCGGATCCCGCGCGGCTGGAGCAAGCCGCCGCGGCCGCGAAGGCCGCCGGCATCGCCGATGCGGCCGAGCGGCTTGCCGCGCTCGTCGTGCACACGGCGCGCATCCCGCTTCCGGAGGCGCCGACGGCGGAAGCTTAAGCTTCACGAACATGTTCCTAGAGGCAAGCCCGGCTGGCCTGTGTTAGTGCGACCGCGTTCCCCTCCGGCCCCCCTTCGATTCCCGACGACGAGACCGCAATGAAGCTGCCGCCCAAGCTCGGCCCCATCCACTTCATCGGCATCGGCGGCATCGGCATGTCGGGCATCGCCGAGGTGATGGCGAACCTCGGCTATACGGTCCAGGGCTCGGACGCATCCGACAACTACAACGTCAAGCGCTTGGCTGAGAAAGGCATCAAGACCTTCATCGGCCACAAGGCCGAGAACATCGACGGCGCCGAGATCGTCGTCGTCTCGACCGCGATCCGCCGCGACAACCCCGAGCTCGCCATGGCCCGCGAGCGCCGCCTGCCGGTCGTGCGCCGGGCCGAGATGCTCGCCGAGCTGATGCGCTTCAAGTCCTGCGTCGCCGTCGCCGGCACGCATGGCAAGACCACCACGACCTCGCTCGTCGCGACGCTGCTCGACGCCGGCGCGCTCGACCCGACGGTGATCAACGGCGGCATCATCAACGCCTACGGCACCAACGCCCGCATGGGCGAGGGCGACTGGATGGTGGTCGAGGCCGACGAATCGGACGGCACCTTCCTCAAGCTCCCGGCCGACGTCGCGATCGTCACCAACATCGACCCCGAGCACCTCGACCACTTCCAGACCTTCGACGCCATCAAGGACGCCTTCCGCGCCTTCATCGACAACATCCCGTTCTACGGCTTTGCCGTGATGTGCACCGATCACCCGATCGTGCAGGACCTCGTCGGCCGGATCGAGGACCGGCGCATCCTGACCTATGGCGAGAACCCGCAGGCCGACGTGCGCCTCATGGACGTCGAGCAGGGCGGCGGCCGCACGCGCTTCCGCGTCCTCATCCGCGACCGCCGTCCGGGCATGCGCATCGAGCTCGAGGATCTCGTCTTGCCGATGCCGGGCCTGCACAACGCCCTCAACGCCACCGCGGCGATCGCCGTCGCGCACGAGCTCGGGGTCGGCGCGGAGGCGATCCGAAAGGCGCTCTCGGGGTTCGGCGGCGTCAAGCGCCGCTTCACCCGCACCGGCGCCTGGAACGGGGTCGAGATCTTCGACGATTACGGCCACCACCCGGTCGAGATCACGGCGGTGCTGAAGGCGGCGCGGGCCGCGACCGAGGGGCAGGTCATCGCCGTCGTCCAGCCGCATCGCTACACGCGGCTGTCGTCGCTGTTCAACGAGTTCTGCACCTGCTTCAACGACGCCGACGCCGTCATCGTGGCGCCGGTCTATGCCGCCGGCGAGCAGCCGATCCCGGGCGCCGACCGCGACACCCTGGTGCGGGGCTTGAAGGCGCGCGGGCACCGCAACGCCATCGCGCTCGAGCGCTCGGAGGATCTTGCCGGCCTCGTCCGCGGCCTCGCCCGCCCCGGCGACTACGTCGTCTGCCTCGGCGCCGGCAACATCACGCAATGGGCCTACGCGCTTGCCGGCGAGCTCGCCGGCATGGAGAAGGCGGCGTAGCGCCGGTGTCTTCCGATCTCACCGCCGATCTTCGGGCTTCGATGCCCGATCTGCGCGGGCGCTTGCTCGCCAGCGCTTCGCTCGCGGAGGTCACCTGGTTCCGCGTCGGCGGGCCGGCCGAGGTGCTGTTCTCGCCGGCGGACGAGGACGATCTCGCCTATTTTCTCTCGCGGCTGCCGGCCGCGGTGCCGGTGAGCGTCATCGGGCTCGGCTCGAACCTGATCGTGCGCGACGGCGGCGTGCCGGGCGTCGTCATCCGGCTCGCCGGCAAGGGCTTCGGCACGATCGCGGTCGAGGAGGGCGCTCGCGTCCGGGCCGGCGCCGCGACGCCGGACGTGAAGGTCGCGCGCGCCGCCGCCGACGCCTCGATCGACGGCCTCGCCTTCTATCGCGGCATCCCGGGCGGGATCGGCGGCGCCTTGCGCATGAACGCCGGCGCGCATGGCGGCGAGACCACCGACGTCCTCGTCGAGGCCCGCGGCGTCGACCGTCAGGGCGAGCTCCGCGTCTTCAGCCATGCCGACATGGGCTTTGCCTACCGTCACTCCTCTGCGCCCGCCGACGTGATCTTCACGCAAGCCCTGTTCCAGGGCCGCCCCGGCGACCAGGCGGCCATCCAGGCCGAGATGGAGCGCGTCACCGAAGCGCGGGAGGCCGCTCAGCCCATCAAGGAGAAGACCGGCGGCTCGACCTTCAAGAACCCGCCCGGCAGCAAGGCCTGGAAGCTCATCGACGCGGCCGGCTGCAGGGGCCTCGTCATCGGTGACGCGCAGGTGTCAGAGATGCACTGCAACTTCCTGATAAACCGCGGAAATGCCACCGCCGCCGACATTGAGAATCTGGGTGAGGAAGTGCGCCGAAAGGTGCGCGAGAACTCCGGCGTCGAGCTCGAGTGGGAGATCAAGCGGATCGGGGTTGCGGAAAGCTCAGCCAAGTCTTAGGATATCCTGTATCCTGTATATCCATGAGCGGGTTCAATGAAGGTCGCGAAGTGGGGAAACAGCCTGGCCGTCCGTCTTCCACGCTCGCACGTCGAGGCGCTCGGGCTGCGAGAAGGCGACGAGGTGGAGATCCCTCCCGAGGCCATCCGCAAGGTCGCCAGCAATGAGGACGCTCGCCGCGCCGCCTTCCTGTGCCGGCTTGACGAGCTCAGCCGCCCGGGCCCTCCCGGCTTCAAGTTCGACCGCGACGAGATCTACGATCAGCGGCTGAATCGCATCAACCTGGACGACGATGCCGCCTAAGCCGTTCTTCGACACCAACGTGCTCGTTTACGCGTTTCTCTCGACCGACCCCCGGCATGGGACGGCGCGAACGCTTGCGGCGGGCGGCGGCGTGTTCAGCGTTCAGGTCGCGAACGAGTTCGTCGACGTCGCTCGCCGAAAGATGCGATGGGAATGGGACGATGTCGTTGCCATGCTTGCTGCGTTTCGGGCCTGGTTCGGCACCCCTGTCCCTCTGACGCACGAGACGCATGTTCTCGCCCTCGAGGTCGCGCGGCGCCGCGGCCTGAGAATCTACGACGCCCTCGTTCTGAGCGCCGCCAAGCAGGCAGGCTGCCGCATCCTCTATACGGAAGACCTGCAGGACGGGCAGACGATCGAGGGCGTCCTGGTGCGCAACCCGTTTGTCGGCGCCTGAAGGCGAAGCACCGAAATCCCAGGGGGCCTCATGACCACACCAAAACACGTCGCGGTGCTGATGGGCGGGCGATCGGCCGAGCGCGAGGTCTCGCTCAGCACCGGCAAGGCCTGCTGCCAGGCGCTCGAGGGGGAGGGCTATCGGGTCACGCCGATCGACGTCGGGCCTGACGTCGCGACCGTGCTCGAGAACCTCGCGCCGAAGCCCGACGTCATCTTCAACGCGCTGCACGGCCGCTTCGGCGAGGACGGCACGATCCAGGGCCTGCTCGAGATCCTGCGCCTGCCCTACACCCATTCCGGCGTCCTCGCCTCGGCGCTGGCGATGCAGAAGGACCAGGCCAAGGTCATCCTCAAGGCGGCGGGCGTCCCGGTCCCGGAGGGCGTGACGGTCCACCGCAGCGAGGCCGCGACCCGTCACGTCCTGCCGCCGCCTTACGTCGTGAAGCCGGTCAACGAGGGCTCCTCCGTCGGCGTCATCATCGTGCGCGAAGACCGCACCCATCCGCCGCAGGAACTCCTGCGCGAAGACTGGCCGTTCGGCGACCTCGTGCTCGTCGAGAAGTACGTCGCCGGGCGCGAGCTCACCTGCGCCGTGATGGGCGACAAGGCGCTCGGCGTGATCGATATCCAGCCTGCCACCGGCCTGTTCTACGACTACGACGCGAAGTACGCCAAGGGCGGCTCGATTCACGTCCTGCCGGCCGAAATTAAACCGAATATTTACCAACGGGTCCAAGAGTTGGCGTTAACGGCGCATCAAGCACTCGGCTGCCGGGGCGTCAGCCGCGCGGACCTCAGATACGACGACACGCCGGGCGGAACCGGCGAACTCGTTGTGCTCGAAGTCAACACGCAGCCCGGCATGACCGAGACCAGCTTGGTGCCCGAGATCGCGGCCCATGCGGGCTTCTCGTTCGGTGAGTTGGTGAGATGGATGGTGGAGGACGCCTCGTACGACCGCTGAGCGCCGGCGCCCCCGGCGGCGCGGCCGTTGCGACGAGCCCTCGCTCCCAGCTGCCCTCGATCCGCTTCCTCCGCTTCCTCGCCCGGCCGCGGTTCCGGCGCGGGCGCTCGGTCGCCGTCCCGCTCGAGCGCCGCCTGCCGCGCTTTCTCGGCACCGGCCTCGTCTTCGGCTTCCTCGGGCTCGCCGGCGGCACCGGCCTCGTGCTCGGCGGGCATGTCCAGGCGCTGCGTCAGACCTACGGCGAGCCCCATCATGTCCTCGCCCGCGCGCTCGGCCTCGGCATCGAGCAGGTCACGATCGTCGGCATCGCAGCCTTGACCGAGGTCGAGGTCCTGAACGCCGCCGGCATCTCGCCGCGCGTGTCGCTGCCGTTCCTGAGCGTGCGCGAGACCCGCGAGCGGCTCGAGGCGCTGCCCCTCGTCAAGAGCGCGTCGGTCCGCAAGCTCTACCCCGACGAGCTCGTCGTCACCCTGGTCGAGCGCGACGCCCACGCGCTGTGGCAGAAGAACGGCGAGCTCTTCATCATCGCGGCCGACGGCACCGTCGTCGACACCTTCGACGAGCCGCGCTTCGCATATCTGCCCCTCGTCGTCGGCGAAGAGGCGAACCTCCACACCAGGGACTACCTCGCCCTGATCGACGCGGCGGGGCCGCTGAAAAGCCGCATCCGCGCCGGGACGCTCGTCTCCGGGCGCCGGTGGACGCTCAAGATGGACAACGGCTTGGACGTCCGCCTTCCCGAGCATGGCGCGAAGGACGCGCTCCTGCGCCTCATCAAGCTCGAGCGCGAGCAGGGCATCCTGCAGAAGGACGTGATCGCGATCGACCTGCGCATGCCGGACCGCGTCGTCGTGCGGCTCACCGAGGACGCCGCCGCGG
>JAJKJG010000238.1 GCA_021154065.1 Methylobacterium sp. | reverse complement strand
TGGCTCAACCGGATCGAGGCGCTCTTGTCGGAGGAGCTCGCCGCGCCCGGGCTCCCCGCCGCCGACGACCCCTTCGACGGCCTCCTTGAATCACAGGACGGCGACCGCCGCGAGCTCTACCGGGAAGCGCCGCAAGCCGCCGACACCGCGCGGCCTGCAGCCGAGCGCGGCCGCCCCGGCGGCCTCAGATCCGCGATCGCAGCGCTTCGCCGCATTGTCGCCGTGCCGTAGCGCGGGATGACTTCTCGTCGAGTCGTCATCCCGCTCTACCTCTTTGTTTGAGCATGATCTTTTCCGAAAACCGGTAGCCACTTTTCGGGATCATGCTTTAGCGCCGATCAGTCGGACCGGAAGCGGTTGAAGACGTGGTCCGGCGCGCTGGTGTTGTGGCGCGAGGGCGCGACGCGCCCGGCCCACAGGTCGGTCGCCTTCGCGGCCTTGAAGCCGATGATGGGCTCCTCGCGCCAGCCCTTCGCGTTTTCCTCGCGCAACGCGACGCGGGCGACGTCGTTGTTGGTCTCGGTGACGTACATCGAGCGCAGCGCCGCGAACGGCCGGCCGACGATCGCCCGGTCGAAGGCGACGTTAAGGGCGAGCCGCTCCCGATCGAGCTTGTCGACTTTGAGCGTCGCGCCGCCGCCCGCCGCGAAGGCGAGGCGAAAGGTCAGGGTCGCCGGATCGAACTCGATGGCGCTGATCTTCACCACCGGCCGCGCCTCGGGCTCGACCGGCCCGACGAGAAAGGACGAGCCGTAGGCGCTCCAGCCGAGATGCTTTGGCGGCAGCGGGCGGATGCGCCAATAGCCGTCGCCGGGATAGATCACCAGCACCTCCTCGGCGCGCTCGTCGCGCCGCACCCAGAGCTGCACGACGTGCAAGCCACGCTCGACGCGGTCGCCGACCCGGAACGGGATGTCGTGCGGGCGCCAGTAGTTGGTGAAGGTGTAGCCGGTCAGCCAGGTCTCGACGTCCTCGTAGAAGGTGACACGCTTCGGCGGGCGCACCTCGGTGGTTTCCCGCGACAGCTCCTGCGGGCAGGCCGTGAAATCGGGGGCGAAGCGATCGTCCCTCAGCGCTCCGGCATAGGCTGGATGAACGGCCTCGATCCGAAAACGCCGCACCTCGGAAGAGGCGAGATTGATCGTGACGTTGTCCTTCTCGGCGCACGCCACCGGCTCGCTGGCATTCGTGACCTCGACCGCGAGATCGGCGGCCGAGGCGGCGAAGGGGAAAGCGAGGGCGAGCAGAACGACAGCCAGACGCATCGCGGTCCGATCCTCTCATGTCCTCATCCTGAGGCGCGAGCCGAAGGCGAGCCTCGAAGGACGCTGCCCCGCCTGTGCCGCGCCCGACTGCCGGCTGCGTGCTTCGAGGCTCGGCCTGCGGCCTCGCACCTCAGCATAGCATGAGGAGAGTTGTGGTGTTCCCCTCCGGCTCAACCCGGCGCGAGCTCGGCCTCGACCGCCGCCGCGATCGCAAGGAGGTCGCGGTCGCGGCCGTTGCGGGCGATGAGCATGAACCCAACCGGGAGCGCCGTGCCGGGGATCGGCAGCGAGATCGACGTCAGGTCGAAGAAGTTGGCGATCATGGTGTTGCGCAGGACGAGGAGGTTGGTGCGCATGTAGAGGTCGTCGTCGGCGATGAGCGGCGCGATCGGCGGCGGCACCACCGGCACCGTCGGCAGGGCCAGCACATCGACGGCGGCAAGGCGCGCGTCGAGCGCGGCGGCGAGCGCGGCGCGGCGGCGGAGCATGCGGATGTAGGTCGCGGCCGGGATCGCGGCGCCGCGGAGGATGCGGGTCTGGACGCGCGGGTCGAACTCGGCGGCGCGGCTCTCGAGCCAGTCCTTGTGGACCTCGGCGGCCTCGACCGCGGCGAGCGAGGCCGGCGCCGTCGCCTCGGCGAGCCCGGCGAGGAGATCGTCGATGTCGTGCTCGGCGACCCGGGCGCCGGCCGCCGACAATCGCCCGAGGCTCGCCTCGAAGGCTGCCGCGACGACCGCGTCGGTGTCCTGAAACAGGCGCCCGCGCGGCACGCCGATGCGCAAGCCCGCGAGCCCGCGCCGGCTGAGTGGGCGCGGCTCGTCGCCCGCCATCACCGCGTCGGCATCGGCGCATTGCTGCACGGTGCGGGCGAGCGGGCCGATCGAGTCGAGCGCGTAGGACAAGGGGAAAGCGCCCTCGAGCGGCACGCGCCGCGCCGTCGGCTTGAAGCCGACGACGCCGTTGAAGGCCGCCGGGATGCGCGTCGAGCCGCCGGTGTCGGAGCCGATGGTGATGTCGCTCGTGCCCTCTCCGACCGAGACCGCCCCGCCCGAGGTCGAGCCGCCGGGGATGCGCGACGGATCGGCGGCGCTGCCGGGCGTGCCGTGATGCGGGTTGAGGCCGATGCCGCCGAAGGCGAACTCGACCATGTTGGTCTTAGCCAGGATGACCGCGCCGGCACGGCGTAGGCGCGCGACGACCGGCGCGTCGGCCGCGGCCGGCGCGGCGTCGCGCCGGAGCTTCGAGCCGGCGGTCGTCGGCTCGCCGGCGACATCGAACAGGTCCTTGATCGAGACCAGCGCGCCGTCGAGCGGCCCGAGCGTGATGCCGGCGCGCTTTCGCGCGTCGGCGGCGTCGGCCGCGGCGCGGGCCGCATCCGGGTAGAGCTTCATGAACACGTGCTTGCCCGAGCGGCCGCCCTCGATGCGATCGAGAGTGGCGTCGAGCCGGTCGCGAACGGAGGTCATCGGGTCATCTCGCAGGGCTGGGGGGCGGGTTTGCGCAGGCGTTGCAGGACGATCAGGGCGCCGTTCCAGGCGACGCTGACGAGAAGGGCAAGGCTGAGCGCGGCGGCAGCGCCGAGCGGCACGACGGTGACCGCGAGCACGATCACGGCGACGGTGAACCCGACCATCCCGGGCAGGCTGTGCGCGATCACGGCCGCGGTCGCCGGGCCGCCGATGCGGTCGTGCAGGATGAACACGAGGCTCGTGAAGACGATCGGGACGAGCGCCGTGACGCCGGCGGCGCCCGGGCCGATGAAGCGGCCGGCGAGCACCACCGTCGCGACGAGCGCCATCACGGCAAGCGCCCGCAGCGGCAGGTCCCACCAGCGCCGTCCGGCCGGCGCCAGCGGCCGCGCCGCGAGGAAGCGCCGCGTCGCGGCGATCGCGCCGGCGTAGACGAGAGCGTTCGCACTGATGAGCGCCGCAAGCGTCCAGTCGGGCCGGTGCGCCAGGAGCACCACGGCGATCCAGACCGCGTAGGCGCCCCCAAGGCTCGCCGCGAGGCCGCGCTTCTGCGCCAGCGCCGCATAGGCTGCGGCGAAGAGACCGGTCGCGGCGTTCGCGACGAGGCTCGCGAGCGCGCTCTTAGCGAGGAACGCCGAGCCGTGCTCCATGGCGAGATAGACGTAGTTCGGGCCGGCCGAGAGCGGCAGCGTCGCGATCATCGCGCCGATGAGCGGACCGGCGCGCTCGACGACGAGCGACGCGCCGATGACGAGCGCCGCGCTCGCGATCATCTTGGCGACGAGCGTGATCCAGAACGGGTCGATCACGACACCACGGGCAGGCAGGCGATATCGTAGGCATGGCGCAGGCTGCGACCGAGCACGGGGTCCTCGAGCTCGATCTCGAACCGCGTCGCCGGGCGGATGCCGCCGATCGCCGACAGCGTGCCGCCGAACATCAGCGTGCCGGGCAAGAGCCGCCCCTCGGGCCGGCGCGCGATGAGGTCGCGGGGCGTGCGCAGCGAGGCGAGCGCGCCCTCCTGGTAGAGGACGCGGGCGCCGTCGATCGTCGCGAAGGCGCGCAGCACGAGTTCGTCCCAATGGTCCTCGACCTCGTCGAGACGCCACAGCGCCGTCCCGACCGGCTTGCCGCAGAGCTGCTTCGAGAGCGCGATGCCCATCGTCTCGGCCTTGCGGTCGGTGTGATCCGAGCCGACGCCGAGCCAGAGCCCGTCCGCCGTCGCGACGACGACCGGCTCGGCCTCGCCCGAGGTGTCGGGACCGAGCACCTCGAGCCGCTCCGCCTGGGTCAGGTTTCCGGCCGCGACGCGGTAGTACACCGGCACCGCCGACGGGCGCGGCACGCCGATCGCGGCGAGCTCCTCGATGTGGTGGCGAAGGGCGGCCTCGTCGCGGCCGGCCCAGCCGGCGATGACGAGCGTGTCGATGTCGGCGGTAAGCGGCGCCGCGCCGGCGCGGTCGAAGGTCAGGCGCATGATCAGGGCTTCCAGCGGGCGGGCAGCCAGAGCGCGATCTCCGGTATCGTCATCAGCATCCCGATGGCCAGGATATAGACGGTCATGAACGGCAGCACGCCGACGAAGACGTCGGTGATCGGCCCGCCATCCCGGCGCATGCCCTGCAGCACGCGGCGATGAGGGGCTTGATCGTTCTCATCCGGTTCTCCCGTGGCTTAACTAGAGGATCGCGAGGCGGCTGTTCTTGAGATCGGTGACGAGCATCGCGCCCGGCGCGTGCGTGATCGCGAACGGCGGCCGGACCGCCGCGATGACCGATTGCGGCGTCACCCCGCAGGCCCAGAACACCGGCAGCTCGTCCCCCTCGACCGGCAGGGCATCGCCGTAGTCGGGTTTGGCGAGATCGGCGATGCCGATGAGCTCGGGCTTGCCGATATGCACCGGCGCGCCGTGCACCGCGGGGAAGCGCGAGGTGATCTGGATGGCCCGGATCGCATCGGCCGGCCGCAGCGGCCGCATCGACACGACGAGCGGTCCATGAAACGGGCCCGCGGCTTCGGTCGGGATGCTCGTGCGCCACATCGGCACGTTCGAGCCGCGCTCGATGTGCTTCAGCGGAATGCCGTCGGCGAGAAGCGCCTCCTCGAACGAGAACGAGCAGCCGATCACGAAGGCGACGAGGTCGTCGCGCCACCACGGCGTGATATCGGTCGGCTCCTCGAGGAGCATGCCGTCCTTCCACACCCGGTAGCGCGGCAGGTCGGTGCGGAGATCGAGATCGGCGCCGAGCTCGGGCAGGTGCGGATCGCCCGGCTCGGCGACGCCGATCACCGGGCACGGCTTCGGGTTCTTGTGGCAGAAGCGCAGGAAATCCGCCGCCAGACTCTGCGGCAGGATGGCGAGATTGCCGTGGACGTAGCCGGCTGCGAGGCCCGAGGTCTGGCCGGAAAACGCGCCGCTGCGGCAGGCGAGCCGGACGTCGCGCGGGCTGCCGCTCGCGAGAGCCGCCTCGGAGACGACGGTCCGGCGGGCGACTTCGATGTTCATGGTTGTTGCTCCGGGACGGCAGAGCCGGATGGCGGACACAATCACCGAACCGTCGCGCGAGTCCAGCGCCGGGCCGATCCGCCCCGCTTCCGCCATACTCGCCGTCGCCAAGGTCGGTCTCGCGGAATCATCGCGCCGCAGGAGCAGGATTTGGGTCCGGTCAGGCTGGGGATCGTCGGCTACGGCATCATGGGCGAGCGGCTGCTTCGCGCCGCCATCGCTCACGATCCGGAGGTCATCGCCATCGCCCGGGTCTGGGACCCATCTTCGCGCGCCATGGATCGGCTCGCCGACGCCTTTCCGCAGGCGCCGCGCGCGGCCTCGACGCACGAGCTCGTTGCGGAAAGCGACTGCGTCTATATCGCCTCGCCGCCGGCGACTCATCTCGGCCACGTCCGGCGCGTGCTCGAGCGCGACCGCGCGGTGTTCTGCGAGAAGCCGCTCGCCGTCGATGTCGCCGACGCGAACCGCCTCGTCGAGGCGGCCGGCGCCGAAGGCGCGCGCGCCGCCGTGAACTTCCCCTTCGTCTCCTCTTTCGCGGTCGATCAGATCGGGACCTGGATCGAGGAAGGTGCTGTCGGCGACCCGCGGGCGATCCGGATCGAGGTCGCCTTCGCGCGCTGGCCGCGCTCGTGGCAGGCCGACGCCGCCTCGTGGCTCGACCGGCGCGCCCAGGGCGGCTTCACGCGCGAGGTCGTGTCGCATTTCCTGTTCCTGTCGCGGCGCCTCATCGGTCCGCTCGAGCTGCGCCGCGCGGTCGTCGAATACCCGGACGGCGAGCGGAGCGAGCACGGCATCGAGGCGGTTCTCACGGCCGGCGCCGTGCCGGTGCGCCTCTCGGGCGGCGTCGGCTCGACCGAGCAGGACGACCACAATCTGTGGGTCCTCGAGGGCTCCGCCGGCTCGATCCGCATCCGCGACTGGGCGGTGCCGGAGCGGCTCGCGGCCGACGGCAGCTGGCTCGCGCCGGACGGCGCGCTCGCCGCCGACAAGGCCCGCCCGCTCGTGCTCGGCCGCCAGCTCGACAAGGTCGCGGCGATGACGCGCGGCGAGCCGAACGATCTTGCGACCTTGCGCGAGGCGCTCGAGGTCCAGGAGGTCGTCGAGGCGATCCTGCGGCAGGATGTGAGGAACGGCGGCGGAGGCTGAGGCGCGGCTGCTACGAATCCGCCGGCTCGGCCGTCTCGCCCCGCGGCCGGCCGAGAAATCCGACGACGACGGGCAGCACCATCGCGATGCCGAGGAACCGCGCCAGGTGGTGGACGCCGACATAGAGCGGATCGAGGCCGAGGATCAGCGCCAGCACCATCATGGCCTCAAGCCCCCCGGGAGCGAAGGCGACGAGCGCCTCCGACAGCCCGACGCCGGCGAGGCCTGAGGCCGCCGCCGCGAGGCTCATGGCGACGCCGGTGCTGAGCACGAGCGAGCCGAGCGCCGCCGGCAGCACACGGCGCAGCGACGTGAGCTCAAGCGTGCGGAAGCGCTCGCCGATGAAGACGCCGATCAGCACCAGCCCGACGACCGCGACCGGCGGCGGCACCACGCCCGGCGCGAAGCCGGTGGCGTGCAGGGTCGCGCTGACGAGCGTCGCGCCGAGGAGGATCGGCGCCGCGAACCGCAGGCGTTCCAGCACGAGGCCGAGCGCCAGCCCGCCGACGAGGATCGCCGCGAGCCCGGCCGGGCTTTCGAGCGGCATGCCCTCGCCCGGAAGGCGGCTTCCCGGCGCGCCGCCGCCGAGAAAGACGACGAGACTCGGCAACAGCGCGATCAGCACGAACAGCCGGATCGACTGCACGACCACGATCGAGCCGACCGACGCCTTCCGCTCGACCGCGATGATAAGCACGGTCGAGAGCGCGCCCGGCGCCGAGGCGAGGAGTGCGTCGTCGCGCCGCCAGCCGGCGGCGCGGGTGAGCCAGAGCATCGACGCCCCGGTGCCGGCGGCGACGGCCAGGACCAGAAGCGCGAGGCTTGCCGGATAGCGCGTCACCGCGGCAAGCGCCTCCGGCGTGATGCCGCCGCCCATGGTGGCGCCCGAGACCAGCATCGCGGCATCGGCAAGCGGGCGCGGCAGCGGCCGCGAGCGCCCGAAAGCGCCGAGGATCACCACGGCGACCATCGCGCCCGACATCCAGGCCGCCGGGATGCCGAGGAGATGGAAGGCGAAACCGCCGAGCGTCGCGACGAGAAACTGAGCCGTCTGCGCGAGGATCGCCGTCACGCCCTGAGCACGGCGGCAAGGCGGCGCACCGCCTCCTCGAGATCCTCGGATTTGCGGGCGAAGCACAGGCGCAGATAGCCCTGCCCGCCGTCGCCGAAGGCGGTGCCGGGCGCAAGGCCGACATTCGCCTCGTCGACGAGGCGCAGCGCGAGCCCACGCGCATCGGACACGCCCTTGACCTTGAGGAAGGCGTAGAAGGCGCCGGGAGGCGGCGGCAGCTCGACCTTGCCGGTCGCGAGAAGCCCGTCGCAGACGATCGCCCGGCCGCGCCGCGCCCGCTCGATCTGATGGGCGACGAAGCTCTCGCCATGCTCGAGCGCCGCAACCGCGGCGCGCTGCTGGAAAGCCGGCACGCCCGACGTCGAATACTGGATCAGGTTCTCGATCACCTGGCCGAGCGCGGCCGGCGCCTCGAGCCAGCCGATGCGCCAGCCGGTCATGGCCCAGTTCTTCGAGAACGTCTGCACGAACAGGATGCGGTCCTGCGGCTCCATGACGTCCCGGAAGGACGGCGCGCGGCCCTCGATCATGCGCGCCGGATCGTAGGCGAAGCGGGCATAGATCTCGTCGGCGACGATCCACAGCCCGCGCCGCCGCGCGATGGAAAGGATCGCGGCGAGCTCGTCGAGGCTCGCGGTCCAACCGGTCGGGTTCGCCGGCGTGTTGACGACGATCGCGCGCGTGCGCGCCGTGACGGCGGCATCGAGCCGGTCGAGATCGAGCTGCCAGCCGGTCTCGCCCGAGGTCATCGGCACCTGCGCGGCGCGGGCCCCGACGACGCTGAGCGCGCCGGCGAAATTCGGCCAGGCCGGCGTCGGGATCACGACCTCGTCGCCGGCGCCGGCGATCATCCGAACCGCCGTCTGCAGGGCGTGCATGCCGCCGATCGTGACGAAGAAGCGCTCGGGGTCGCAGGGGCGCCGGTAGAGCCGCTCGTGGTAGCGCGCGAGCGCCTGGCGCAGGTCGGGGATGCCGCGCTGCCAGGTATAGAAGGTCTCGCCCGCGGCGAGCGCCCGGGTCGCGGCCTCGCAGATGAAGGCCGGCGTCGAAAGGTCGCCCTCGCCGACATAGAGCGGGATGAGCCCGTCGCGGCCGCGGGCGTAGTTCGCGACCTCGACGATGCCGCTCTCCGGGGCGTGCTCGGCCTCGGCGCGGATCGCGAGGACGGAGGACATGGCGACGGGCGCGTTCATGGAAGATCCTTGGGCGATCCTTGGGCGATCCTTGGGCGGTCCTTGGGCAGTCCTTGCGGGCGAAGCGGGTCTGATGGCCCCTCCCCTGCCGCAAGGCAAGCGCAAAGGCCGATCCATCACGAGATGCAAAGCGATCGATCGGCGGCGGTGATCAATCAGCCGGCGGCGGTCCGCGTCTTGAGGATGTCGCGGATCTCGGGGAGGAGCTTCACGTCGGCCGGCAGCTCGGGCGCCGGCGCCGCTTCGACCTCGGCCTCGGCCTTGCGCTTCATGCGGTTGATGCCCTTGACGACCAGGAACAGCAGGTCTCTAGGAGAGCAGAAAGCCATTAAACTCCAACGCGTTAGACCACTTGCGCGCGGCACCTTGCCGCATAGGGTAAGCACAGGGTAAGCAAACGGAGCAATTTCAGCCCGTTTTCGGCTGTCGACGCCCCCCTCCGCCCGTCGCTCAGCACGAGGTCGAAGAATCTCAGGATCGTCTCGATTTGCGCCGGGGCGGTGGCGGAGACAAAAAACCGCCGACCGAGGGGGGCTCAGGCCGTCGGGTTAAAACGTCTGGCAAGGCGGCGGCTGGAGGACCGAGAACCGCCAAGGATTCAATCCAGACCGCCCCATGGTTGCGCATGCAAAGGTGCGGCTCA
>JAJKJG010000237.1 GCA_021154065.1 Methylobacterium sp. | reverse complement strand
GATCATGTCCTTCGGCACGGCGTAGAACTCGGAGAGCTTGGTCTTCGGGTCGAAGCGCAGGAACCCGGGCCGCCCGGCGAAGATGTTCTGGGCGTACCACACCGAGCCGTCGGTCGGGTGCGGCATCACCGCATAGGAGCCGGAGCCCGCGATCCGCATGTCCTTGCCCGGCTCCGGCGGCTTGCCGGGTTCGGTCCATTCGTCGAGCTTGCCGTTGCCGCTGGTATCGAGCACGAGCGGCGCCCAGCCTTGCGCCTTCACCGGGTCGCCGGTCTCTTCCAGCACCGCGGTGTTGATCCAGCCGGCGACCGGCCCGGTCCCTGAGAACCAGACCGTCTCGTCGGCGTCGTAGCCGAACTGCGGATGGTGGGTGCCGAAGCAGGTGTCGATCATCGTGTACTTCATCGTCTTCGGATCGAGCATCGCGGCCTGGCGCCCCGACTGGTTGATCGGGAAGACCTTGGCGGAGGGGTGGTCCGAGCCGGCCTTGCAGAACGCCGGGTTGTCGTTGCCGCGGACCGCCGCCGCGAACCAAGCGCGGCCTTTGCCGTCCATCATGCCGTTGTGGTTGTTCGAGCGCTGGCTCCAGATCTTCTCGTCGCCCCAGTAGGGCGAAGGCATGGTCGGCGTCGCCATCGCCGTCCCGTGGAACGGCGGCCCAAAGGATTCGGGCACGTTGGGATCGAGCACGGTCATGCGGAAGGAGGAGACCTTGTGCGTCTTCGGGTCGAGGATCGGGATGTCGTCGCTCGAGTACTCAGGCGAGCCGAACAGCGGCCCGTAGGCGTTGACCGTGGGCTTCCGCCGATCCGACGAGATCAGGTCGTGGACGAAGGTCTTCTCGGTGCCCCACTCCCACGAGGTCACGACGACGTTGCGCTCGACGCCTTGCGGCCGCGCCGGCATGTCCTTCGGCAATTCGCCCTTCGCAACGCGATCGGTCCACTCGCCGAAATACTTGAACGGCACGCCGCCGAGCTGGCCGGCGAGGCGGTTGACCATCCACTCGCCGGTATGGCCCGAGGCGACGCGGCGCGCCCAGGCCTCCTCGCCCGACTTGAACTCGCCGAGCTGCGCCGGGATGGTGCGGGTCGATTCCTGCCCGAGCTGGTGGCAGCCGATGCAGTCGACGTTGCCCATGCGCTGGCGCCAGAGCTCGCGGGTGACGTCCTTGGGGATGTCGCTCGCGCCGCCGAAGTCCTTCGCCGGCGGCATGTGCATCATCGCGTACCAGTAGATCGCCGGATAGTACTGCGCCGCCGAGCGTGCGTCGGGCGCCGGCACCGCCGTGAGGTTCAGCTGCTGGCCGGGCTTCGCCCGCATCTTGGCTGAATCGACGAGGCCGAAGCCGCGCACCCAGACCTGGTAGTTCGCGGTCGGCAGGTCCGGGACGACGTAGCGGCCTTGGTCGTCCGTGACGACGATCTTGGCGTATTTCGTCGGCAAGTCGGTGGTCTCGGCGATGACCCAGACGCCGGCTTCCGGCCCGCCCGGGCCGGTGACCACGCCGCCGATGTCGTCGTTGTCGATGGCGACTACGGATTGCTGCGCAGCGAGCGGATCCGACACGGTCGCGGCCATTGCGGCGATGCCGATCGCAGCCACGGTCGAGAACAGCACCTGCCGAAGTCTCATCTAGGCCTCCCGTGTACAGGCGCGCTCGACCGGCCAGTCGCAGCGCAAAAAGGGCTCATGAACGAGGCCAGAATGGGCCGCAAGCGCAGAGCGACGCAAGCCCATTCTGGCAGGCGCGCTCAGTTCCCGCCGATGAGCTTCCTCGCGACGATCACGCGCATGATCTCGTTCGTGCCCTCGAGAATCTGGTGGACCCTGAGGTCGCGGACGATCTTCTCGATGCCGTACTCGGAGAGATAGCCGTAGCCGCCGTGGAGCTGGAGGGCGTCGTTCGCGACCTTGAAGCCGATGTCGGTCGCGAAGCGCTTCGCCATCGCGCAGCGCATCGTCGTGTCGGGCTCGTCGCGGTCGTAGGCCGCCGCGGCGGCGTAGAGGAAGAGCCGCGCCGCCTCGAGCTCGGTCGCCATGTCGGCAAGCCGGAACTGCAGCGCCTGGAACTCGGTGAGCGCCTGGCCGAAGGCGCGCCGCTCGCGCATGTAGCCGAGCGCCTTGTCGAAGGCTGCCTGGGCGCCGCCGACCGAGCAGGCGGCGATGTTGAGCCGGCCGCCGTCGAGTCCCGCCATCGCGATCTTGAAGCCGATGCCTTCCGGGCCAAGCCGGTTCTCGACCGGGACGCGCGCGCCATCGAAGATCACCGCGCGGGTCGGCTGGGCGTTCCAGCCCATCTTGCGCTCGTTCGCGCCGAGCGCGACGCCGGGCGTGTCGCCGGGCACGACGAGCGTCGAGATGCCGGACGGCCCCTCGCCGCCGGTCCGCGCCATCACGACGTAGAGATCGCCGGCGCCGGCGCCTGAGATGAACTGCTTCTGACCGTCGAGCACGTAATGATCGCCGTCGCGTAACGCCCGGGTCTTCAGCGCCGCGGCGTCGGAGCCGGCGCCCGGCTCGGTCAGGCAGTAGCTGGCAAGCTGCTCCATGGTGACGAGCCCCGGCAGCCAGCGCCGGCGCTGCTCGTCGGAGCCGAAGCGGTCGATCATCCAGGCCGCCATGTTGTGGATCGAGATGTAGGCCGAAACGGTCGGGCAGCCCATGGCGAGCGCCTCGAAAATTAGCGCAGCGTCGAGCCGCGTCAGCCCCGAGCCGCCGACATCCTCGCGGATGTAGACGCCGCCCATGCCGAGCGCCGCCGCTTCGCGCATCTCCGCGACCGGGAAGTGCTTCTGCTCGTCCCATTCGACCGCGTGCGGCGCGAGCCGCTCCAGCGCGAACGCGCGCGCCATGTCGCGGATCGTGATGTGGTCCGGGGAGAGGGCGAAGGCGGTCATGCACCGGGCTTCGGCATGAACGACTCAGACCTCGGCGAACAGGTCGCCGAGCGCCAGCTCGATCCCGGGCGGCTCCAGGCGGAGCGTTCCTTCGCCCGCGATTCGCGTCTCGATGGCGTCGTCCGTGCGGCGATGATGGATTACGAGCTGCTGCGTCGGATCGACGATCAGGTAATGCTGCACGCTCGACACCTGGAAGTAGCCGGCGAGCTTGCCGCTCGTGTCATGGTCGAGCGTTCCCGGCGAGAGCACCTCAACGACGATGATGGGGTTCGGAACCTCTACGGCATCTCCGGGGAGGCGCTCGCCGCAATAGACGAGTGCATCCGGCTCGTAGGCGACACGGGGACTGATCCGAACCGTCATGCCGTCCGGAAGCATCCGGCATGGAACTCCGGCGCAGCGGATCGCGGCACTTAATGCTATTTGCATGGCGAACTTCGCCTCGGCGTGACGGGCCCGCTCGGGAGCCATGGTGAACACTTCCCCATCGACGAGCTCATAGCGCCCAGGTTGTCTCTCGGCCCATGCGAGGAACTCATCGACCGTCATTTTGGCTTTGGGCTTTGCAAGCATTCGCGAGACCCTAAGGCGAAGCCGATAGTCTGCCAATCGAGCAAGCTCCTGCCGGCTCACTGCATCGTCGGAATCACGAACTCCGCGCCTTCCTTCATTCCCGACGGCCAGCGCGAGGTCACGGTCTTTGTCTTCGTATAGAACCGGATCGCGTCCGGGCCATGCTGGTTCAAGTCGCCGAAGCCCGAGCGCTTCCAGCCGCCGAAGGTGTAGTAGGCGATCGGCACCGGGATCGGCACGTTGACGCCGACCATGCCGACATTGACCTTGGCGGCGAAGTCGCGCGCCGCATCGCCGTCGCGGGTGAAGATCGCGACGCCGTTGCCGTATTCGTGCTCCGAGGGCAGCCGCAGCGCCTCGTCGTAGTCCTTGGCGCGCACGACCGAGAGCACCGGCCCGAAGATCTCCTCCTTGTAGATACGCATCTCGGGGCGCACCTCGTCGAAGAGGCAGCCGCCCATGTAGAAGCCGTCCTCGTAGCCCTGCATGCGGAAGTCGCGCCCGTCGACGACGAGCTTCGCGCCTTCGCGCACGCCGAGGCCGACGTAGTCGCGGACCTTCTGCAGGTGCTGCTTCGTGACGAGCGGGCCGAAATCGGCTTGCGGGTCGGTCGAGGGCCCGACCTTCAGGCTCTCGACGCGCGGCGTGAGCTTGTGCATCAGCGCATCCGCCGTGCCCTTGCCGACCGGCACCGCGACGGAGATCGCCATGCAGCGCTCGCCGGCCGAGCCGTAGCCGGCGCCGATGAGGGCGTCGACCGCCTGGTCCATGTCGGCATCCGGCATGATGATCATGTGGTTCTTCGCGCCGCCGAAGCACTGCGCCCGCTTGCCGGTCGCGGCCGAGCGCGAATAGACGTACTCGGCGATGGACGAGGAGCCGACGAAGCCGACGGCGCGGATGTCGGGGTCGTCGAGGATGGCGTCGACCGCCTCCTTGTCGCCGTTGACGACGTTGAGGATGCCGGCCGGCAGCCCGGCTTCGATCATCAGCTCGGCGAGGCGCATCGGCACGCCCGGGTCGCGCTCGGAAGGCTTCAGGATGAAGGCGTTGCCGCAGGCGATCGCCGGCGCGAACTTCCACATCGGGATCATGGCCGGGAAGTTGAACGGCGTGATGCCGGCGACGACGCCGAGCGGCTGGCGCATCGAGTAGATGTCGATGTTCGGTCCCGCCCCCTCGGTGTACTCGCCCTTCATGAGGTGCGGGATGCCGCAGGAAAACTCCGCCACCTCGACGCCCCTCTGGATGTCGCCCTTGGCGTCCGGGATGGTCTTGCCGTGCTCGCGGGCGAGGAGGTCGGCGAGTGCGTCCATGTCGCGGGCGACGAGGTCGAGGAACCTCGTCATGACGCGGCCGCGGCGCTGCGGGTTCGTCGCCGCCCAAGCGCCTTGAGCCGCCGCCGCATTCTCGACGGCGGCGCGAAGCTCGGCCTTCGAGGCAAGCGCCACCTTGGCGATCACCTCGCCGGTCATGGGCTGGTAGACGTCCGCGGTGCGGCCGGAGGTCCCGGCGACCTCTTTCCCGCCGATGAAATGCCCGATGTTCCGCATGGGAGCGCTCCTCACAGCTGTCTTTGCCGGACGACTACCATTGCCCCCGGGGCGCGGCTATAGGGTTCGAAACGGGGAGAGGGAGCCCGAGATGGCGTCGAAGCTCGACCAGCTGCGCGCAATGACGGTGATCGTCGCCGACACCGGCGACATCGAGGCCGTGCGGCGGCTGAAACCCCAGGACTGCACGACCAATCCGAGCCTGCTGCTCAAGGCGGTCGAGATGCCGGCCTATGCGGGCCTCTTCGACGAGAGCCTGGCCTGGGGCCGCCGTCAGGCCGGCGCGCGCGAGGCGGTCATCGCGGCGATGTGCGACCGGCTCGCGGTTGCCTTCGGGACCGAGCTCGCCGGCATCGTGCCGGGCCGGGTCTCGACCGAGGTCGACGCCGACCTGTCCTTCGATACGCCGGCCATGGTGGACACGGCGCGCGCCATTATCGGCGCCTACGCGGCGCGCGGCATCGGCCGCGAGCGCATCCTGATCAAGCTCGCCTCGACCTGGGAGGGCATCCGCGCCGCCGAGGTCCTGCAGCGCGAGGGCATCGACTGCAACCTCACGCTGCTGTTCTCGCTCGTCCAGGCGGCGGCCGCCGCCGACGCCGGGGCGTTCCTGATCTCGCCCTTCGTGGGGCGCATCCTCGACTGGCACGTCAAGGCCGGCGGCGGGCCCTTCACGGGCGACACCGACCCCGGCGTCCAGTCGGTCCGGCGCATCTACGCCTACTACAAGGCGCACGGCATCGGGACCGTCGTGATGGGCGCCTCGTTCCGCAACGCCCAAGAGATCGAAGCGCTCGCCGGCTGCGACCGCCTCACCATCTCGCCGGCCCTCCTCGACGAGCTCGCCAAAGCCGAGGGCGCGCTGCCGCGAAGGCTCTCGCCCGAGAGCACCGCCGGCGCGCCGGAGCGCCTCAGCCTCGACGAGAAGAGCTTCCGCTTCCTTCTCAACGAGGATGCCATGGCGACGGAGAAGCTGTCAGAGGGCATCCGCGCCTTCGTGAAGGACCTGCGGGCGCTGCGGGCCCTCGTCGCGCGGCGGATGGAGGAGCGGGCTGCCGCCTAACGTCCCGCCGTCAGCGCCTTCTCGCGCAACTGCGTCAGCGTCGTCGTCGGCGTGATCGCCTCGGGGTCGACGAGGCAGTGCAGGATCGCGGGCTTGCCGCTTTTGATCGCGCGCTCGAACGCCGGCGCGAACTCCTCCGTCGTCTCGACGCGCTCGCCGTGGCCGCCGAAGGCTAAGGCGTAGGCGGCGAAGTCGGGGTTCTTCAGCATCGTCGCCGAAATGCGGCCCGGATACTCGCGCTCCTGGTGCATGCGGATGGTGCCGTACATGCCGTTATCGAGGAGGATCACGACGAGCGGCAGCTCGTACTGCACCGCGGTCGCGAACTCCTGGCCGTTCATGAGAAAATCGCCGTCGCCGGCAAGGCAGACGACGGTGCGGTCCGGGAACATCCGCTTCGCGCCGACCGCCGCCGGCACGCCGTAGCCCATCGAGCCGGAGGTCGGGGCGAGCTGCGTGCCGTAATGCCGGTAGTGCCAGAAGCGGTGCGCCCAGACCGCGAAGTTGCCGGCGCCGTTGCAGATGATGGTGTCGGCCGGCAGCGTCCGACGCAGATGCGCCATCGCCTCGTTCATCCGGAAGCGGCCGGGCGGATGGACGACGGCGGGGTCTGTCCAGGCGAGGAACTCGGCATGCGCCTTGCGGGTCTCCTCGGCCCAGGGGATCTCGTGCGGCGGCTGCACGCCCTCGAGCGCCGCCGAGAAAGCAATCGGCGAGGCGTTGATCGCAAGATGCGGACGGTAGACGCGACCGAGCTCGCCTGCGTCCGGGTGCACGTGGACGAGCGGCTGCCGCGGCGTCGGGACGTCGAACAGCGTGTAGCTCTGCGACGGCATCTCCGACATGCGCCCGCCGACGAGGAGCACGAGGTCCGCGTCCTTGAGGCGGGCGAGGAGCTTCGGGTTCGGCCCGATGCCGCAATCGCCGGCGTAAGCCGGGTGGTCGGCCGGGAACAGCATCTGGCGGCGGAACGAGCAGGCGACCGGAAGGTCGAACCGCTCGGCAAACCGGGCGAAGCGCTGCACCGCCTGGGCGGACCAGCGGGTGCCGCCGAGAACCGCGAT
>JAJKJG010000236.1 GCA_021154065.1 Methylobacterium sp. | reverse complement strand
GTTCAGCCGCGCCGTCATGCGGAACACGGCGGCAAGGTCGACGCGCGCCTGCTGCGTCTCGGCCGCGTTGCCGCGATCGCTCGTCACGCCGTCCGTCATCGCAGCTCTCCCTCTGGTTTCGCTCATTGGCTGACCGCCCGCCGCCGCAGCACTTCGGCCGCGATGATGAACACGGTCACGAACAGCAGCACGATCGTCGACACCGCCGCGAGCGTCGGGTTCACCTGCAGCAAGTGGTCGTTCCACATCCGCCGCGGCAAGGTCGAGGTGCTGCCGCCGGTGACGAACAGCGAGATCGTCAGCTCGTCGAACGAGGTGATGAAGGCAAACAGGAAGCCGGCGAGGATGCCGCCACGGATCTGCGGCAGCGTGATGTGGACGAGCGTGCGCCATTTGCTGGCGCCAAGGCTCCAGGCGGCCTGATCGAGCCGCTCGTCATAGGTCTTCAGCACCGCCATGACCGTGATGACGACGTAGGGCACGGCGAGAATGGTGTGCCCGATGACGAGCCCCAGGACCGTGCCGACGAGGCCGATGCGGGCATAGAGGTAGAACAAGCCGACGGCGATGATGATCCGCGGCAGCACCAGCGGCGCGAGGATCAGGCCGAGAACGATGCCGCGGCCGGTGATCCGCTGCCGCACGAGCACGAAGGCCGCCGCCGTGCCGAGCACCGTCGCCGAAGCGCCGGTCAGGAGCGCGACGACGAAGGACCGCACGGTGGCGGCGATCCAGTCCGGCGCGTCGAAGTAGAGCGCGTACCAGCGCAGCGAGAAGCCCTGCGGCGGGAACTCGATGAAGTTGCCGGCGGTGAACGACACCGGGATCACGAAGAAGGACGGCAGGCACAGGAAGGCGATGATCAGGGCGCCCGCGACGACGAGCACGCCGCGCGCGGCCGAGCGCTGGCGACGGTCCGGCCGGACCGGGACGAGCCTTTCCCAAATCTCTCCGCCGCGATCGCTCAGCCAGCTAAGCGCCGCGATGAGCCGCCCGCCGATTGCCGCGCCGAGCCGGCCGAGCGGACCCGGCGGTCGCGCGGTCGCGGATGCGGAATCGGCGCCGGACAGGCTCGAGAGGCCGAGCAGCCGGTCGTAGAGCAGGAAGACGAGGGCGGTCGCGACGAGCAGCATGACCGCAAGCGCGCTCGCAAAGCGCCAGTTCAGCACCTCCTGGATGATCGAGATGATGACCTGCGAGATCATCGTCTCCTGCCGCCCGCCGAGCAGCGCCGGCGTGATGAAGAAGCCGAGCGCGCTGATGAACACCAGGAGGCCGGCCGAGGCGACGCCCGGGACCGACATGCGGAAGAAGATCTGCCAGAAGGCGCTGCCGCCCCGCGCCCCAAGGGTGCGGGCCGCGCTGACGAGGGTCTGGTCGAGGCGCTGCATCACCGACAGCATCGCCATCACGGCGAGCGGCATCATGGCGTGCACCATGCCGATCATCGTGCCGGTGAAGTTGAAGATCAGCGACAGCGGCGCGTCGGTGATGCCGAGCGCGAGCAGCAGCTTGTTCACGGCGCCGTTGCGCCCGAGCAGGATCATCCACGAGAAGGTCCGGACGAGGAAGCTCGTCCAGAACGGCATCAGGACCAGGATGGTGAGGACATCCCGGGTCCGCGGGCGCGCCGTCGCGAGGAGGTACGCGACCGGGTAGCCGGCAAGGAGCGAGAAGGCCGTGGTCCAGGCCGAGATCTGCAGCGTGATGCCGAGCGTCCGCAGGTACACCGGCGTCGTCGTCGCCCGCAGGTAGTTCTCGGCCGACAGCTCGCCGGCCCGGTTGATCAGGCTGAGCCACAGGATCTGCAGGACGGGGTAGAGGAAGAACGCGACGATCAAGAGCAACAGCGGGTAGAGCGGCCAGGCGCGGACCCAGCCGGCGCTCGACAGCGGCGGCCCGGCACGGCCGCGACGGGTCTCGATCGCGGCTGTCATGCGACGCCGAGCACCAGCGTGTGGTCGCCGCGCCAGCCGACGCGGATGCGCGTGCCGGGCGGCGGCACCGCCGCGCCGCCGTCGGTGAGCTGCTTCAGGGACAGCACGAGATCGTCGGCGATCGACACATAATGCCGGCACACGCCGCCGATGAAGAGCGACTCGGCGAGCACCCCCTCGGCGACGTTCTCCGCGGTCTCGCCGGGCTGCAGGATGCGCAGGCTCTCGGGCCGGATCACCGCCTTGACGGTCCGCCCGGGCGCGAGCGCCGGGTCGACCTCTGCCCGCACGCGCAACCCGCCCGGACCCTCGACGACGCCGTCGGGGCCGGACGCGACGACGCGCCCGGCGATGATGTTCGATTCGCCGAGGAAGTCGGCGGCAAACTCCGTGCGCGGCCGGAAATAGAGCTCCTCCGGCGACCCGATCTGCTCGATCCGCCCGGCCTTCATGAGGCAGATGCGATCGGACATCGCCAGCGCCTCCTCCTGGTCATGGGTGACATAGAGGACGGTGATGCCGAGGCGCTTGTGCAGCTGCTTGATCTCGAGCTGCATGCGGTCCCGCAGCTTGCGGTCGAGCGCGCCGAGCGGCTCGTCCATGAGGATGATCGACGGCCGGTAGACCATGCAGCGCGCGAGCGCGATGCGCTGCTGCTGGCCGCCCGAGAGCTCCTTCGGCAGCCGGCCGGCGACATGCGGCAGCTGCACGATATCGAGGACGCGGCGCACCTCCTCGGCCGCTTGCGCTGCCGGCATGCGGCGCATCTTGAGCGGGAAGGCGATGTTCTCCTGGATCGTCAGGTGGGGGAAGAGCGCGTAGTTCTGGAACACCATGCCGATGTCGCGCTTGTTCGGCGGCTCGTAGGTCGACAGCTTGCCGCCGATCCAGACCTCGCCCGCCGTCGGCTGGATCAGCCCGGCGACGATCATCAAGAGCGTCGTCTTGCCCGAGCCTGAGGGCCCGAGCAGCGTCAGGAACTCGCCCTCGGTCAGATCGAGGCTCGCATCGGCGAGCGCCAGCACCGGGCCATAGCTCTTGCCGACGCTGCGGATCGAAAGCTTGGTGGCGAGCCCCGCCGACACCCCCGCCCCCGGGGCTCCGGCCGAGATCAGGTCAGGAGCCAGGCGTTGAAGCGCTCGAGCGCCGCTTCCTTGTTCTTGCCCCACCATTCGGTGTTCGACTGCATCATCAGCTTCAGATTGTCGGGCGCCGTCGGCAGGAACTTGGCGCGTTCGGCCGGGATGAACTCATAGGCCTTCGGGTTCGTCGGCCCATAGGCGAGACGGGACACGAACTCGGCCTGGCGCTTGGCATTGGCGCAGAACTTGATGAAGCGGCGGGCGAGATCGGCCCTCGGGTTGCCCTTCGGGATGACCCAGCCCTCCAGGGCGTAGAGGCCCTGGTCCCACGAGATCGCAACCGGGCCGCCGGCCTCGATCACCACCTGGGCGCGCGCGTTCCAGGTCGGGATGAGGTCGACCTCGCCGCTCTGCAGCAGCTGCGTCGTCTGCGCGCCGCCGGTCCACCACACCGCGACATGAGGCTTGATCTCATCGAGCTTCTTGAAGGCGCGATCCATGTTGATCGGATAGATGTCCTTCAGCGGCACGCCGTCGGCGAGGAGCGCCGCCTCGAGCATGTCGATCGGATGCTTGTGCAGGGCGCGGCGGCCCGGGAATTTCTGCACGTTCCAGAAATCGGCCCAGTTCTTCGGCCCGTTCTGCCCGTACTTGTCGGTCCGGTAGGCGATGATCGTCGCGTAGACGTCCTGCCCCATCCAGCCGGGCCGCTTCGCCTCGGGCATGATCTGCCCCATGTCCTCGCCGCTCCAGTCGAGCGCCTCGAGCAGGTTCTGCGGGGCGAGCTCGGTGACGTCGGCGTCGGTCGCGATGACGGCGTCCCAGGTGTAGGACTTGGTCTCGACGTTCGCCTTGATCTCGACCGTCGGATAGTGCTCGCGCGCGATATGCTTCACCGTGACGTCGGCCTCCTTGGCGAAGGGCTGCACGAACGCGGCGCCGGACGCCGGCGCCCACGCGCCGCCGGGATCGGCGACCGTCAGCGTGTCCTTGGCGAAAGCGCGCTCGAGCGGCACCGACGATGCGAGGAGAGCGGCAACGCCGCTTGCCGAACCGGTCAGGACCTTGCGCCGGCTGAGCGCGTAACGTGCGGGATCTCTGATCAAGGTCGGATCGATCATGGCCTGTCCTCCTCGGAAAGCGTTTCGTCCCCGGAGGATCAGCATGGCAGGTGCCGGGGGGCGGATGCAATACACGCGTCGCGGTTAGCGCCGGCGCGACGCGCCGATCGGTCGACGCTATCACCCCTTGCGTTCGGCGCGCTTGGCAAGGAACGCTTGCATCATCCTGGCCGGCTCGCCGGTGCCGTACGCCTCGCGCTGGTTGCGGATCCCGGCCGCGATGCATTCGCGAAAGCCGGCCTCGGTCACCTCCCGGAAGCGCGCCTTGTTGAGGCGCATTGCGATGGGCGGCTTCTCGGCGAGCTCTGCGGCGAGCGCCATCGCGGCCGGCCTGACCTCGTTCTCGGGCACGAGCCGGTTGATCAGGCCGATGGCGTGGCACTCGTCCGCCGCCATCATCCGGCCGGTCAGCGTCAGGTCGACTGTCCGGGCGAGGCCGAGCATCTCGCGCATGATCCACGGCCCGGTGACGCTCGCGATGCCGGAGTTGATCTCCGGCTGCCCCATCGTCACGCCGGGATGGCCGACCCGCATGTCGCCGAGCAGCGCCACCTGAAAGGCCGAGCCCGCCGCCAAGCCGTTCAGTGCGATGACGAGCGGCTTCGACAGCGAGCGCAGGCGGTCATAGAGCTGCTCCCATTCGCGCATCCATTCCTCGGCGCGGTCGGGATCGAACGTCTTGGTCTCGTTCAGATCCTGCCCGGCCCCAAAGGCGCGGTCGCCGGCGCCGGTCATGACGATGGCGCCGATCGCCGGTTCCCGCTCCGCCGCCTCGAGCTTCGCGACGAGCTGGCTGCGCATCGGGCGGTGCCACGCGTTGAGAATCTCGGGGCGGTTGAGCGTCAGGAGGGCGACACGCCCCTCGGTCGTCGAAAGCACGAACTGATCCATCCCTCTCCCCCGCGCAAATGCCCGCTCATCATAGTGGGATGCGATCGATCCGCCATTGCGC
>JAJKJG010000235.1 GCA_021154065.1 Methylobacterium sp. | reverse complement strand
CATCGTCGATACGTGGTGGCAGACGGAAACCGGCGGCATCCTGATTTCGCCGCTCCCCGGCGCCACCAAGCTCAAGCCCGGCTCCGCCACCCTGCCGCTGCCCGGCGTGAAGCCGGTGATCGTGGACGCCGAGGGCAAGGTGCTGGAAGGCGCCTGCGAGGGCAATCTCTGCATCGGCGACTCCTGGCCCGGTCAGATGCGCACGGTCTACGGCGACCACGAGCGCTTCGTGCAGACCTACTTCTCGACCTATCCGGGCATGTACTTCACCGGCGACGGCTGTCGGCGCGACGCCGATGGCTATTACTGGATCACCGGCCGCGTCGACGACGTGATCAACGTCTCGGGCCACCGCATGGGGACGGCCGAGGTGGAGAGCGCGCTGGTCTCGCATCCGAAGGTCGCGGAGGCCGCGGTCGTCGGCTACCCGCATGACATCAAGGGCCAAGGCATCTACGCCTACGTCTCCCTGAACGAGGGCGAGCAGCCGTCGGAAGCCTTACGCAAGGAGTTGGCCGCCTGGGTGCGCAAAGAGATCGGGCCCATCGCCACGCCCGACCTGATTCAGTTCTCGCCCGGCTTGCCGAAGACGCGATCGGGCAAGATCATGAGGCGCATCCTGCGCAAGATCGCAGAGGATGACTTCGGCAGCCTCGGCGACACCTCGACGCTCGCCGATCCAGGGGTGGTCGACGACCTCATCGACAACCGGCAGAACCGCAAGGCGGCCGCCGCCTGACGCTCCCCCCACGGGCGTCCCGCACCCTGAGACCGCTCCGGCCGGAGCGGTCTTTGAACTGGGTGTTTCGGCCGGAGATGCGACATCGAGGCCAAGCAGGCGGGATTCGGTTCGGCCAGGGATGGCGGATCAAAACATCTCCAGCTCGAACGCCGCCGCGATGTGGCGCGGCCAGCGGCCCGGCGCGATGAAGACGGCGTCGGCGCGCAAGGTCTTGTCGGCCGCCCACGGGTTGCGCGCCGCCCAGGCGCGCGCCGCGCGCGAAAAGCGCTGGCGCTTGCGAGCGCTGATGGCGGCGAGCGCGTCATCCAAGCGGCCGCGGGCCTTGACCTCGATGAAGGCGATCGTGCCGCCGCGCTTCACGATGAGGTCGATCTCGCCGCCGGACTCCGCATAGCGTCGCGCGAGGGGGCGGTAGCCCTTGAGGAGGAGCAGCGCGAGCGCGATCCGCTCGGCCCCCTGGCCACGGAGATAGGTCGCGCGCCGACGCGCGGCCACCGTCCTCACGGCCTATCCTTGGCGAGCGCCAGCGCCCGCGCGTAAACCGCGCGCCTCGGGCGGCCCGTCTCGGCCGCCACGAGCGCGGCGGCGTCCTTGATCGAGTGGCGGGCGAGCGCATCCTTCAGCTTTTCGTCCAGGCTGTCGTCCACGGCCGCGGTCGGCGCGCCCTCGGCCGGCGCGCCGATCAGCACCACGATCTCGCCCTTCGGCGGCCCTTCGGCGGCGAACTGGTCCGCCAGTTCGCGCAAGGTTCCACGCCGCACCGTCTCGAACAGTTTTGTCAGTTCGCGCGCCACCACGGCCGGCCGCTCGCCCAAGACCGCGTCGGCGTCGGCGAGCGTCTCGGGCAGGCGGTGGGGCGATTCGAACAGCATCAGCGTGCCCGGAATGTCCGCCAGCGCCGCAAGCCGCGTCCGTCGGGCGGCGCTTTTGGGCGGCAAAAAACCCTCGAAGAAAAAGCGGTCGGTCGGCAGGCCCGATACGACGAGCGCCGTCAGCACCGCCGAGGGGCCGGGGATCGGCGTGACCGGAACGCTCTCCGCGATGGCGGCCTGGACCAGCTTGTAGCCGGGGTCGGACACCAGCGGCGTCCCAGCGTCGGAGACGAGCGCCAGCGCTTGGCCCTCTTTGAGGCGCGCGAGCATCCGGGCGCGGACGGAAGCGTCCGAGTGCTCGTGGTAGGCGAGGAGCGGCGTGGTGATCCCGTAATGCGCCAGCAGCGTCTTCGTGACCCGGGTATCCTCGGCGAGCACTGCGTCGGCGGCGGCGAGAACGTTCAAAGCCCGGAACGACACGTCTCTCAGATTGCCGATCGGCGTCGCCACCACATAAAGGCCGGGTGCGATGGGTTCAGCCTCCGGGGCGAGGCCGAAGGCGGTGAACACGCCGGGCTCGCGCCCCGAGGCGGGCGCGCGGCTGCGAGGGTCGATTCGCCGTGCCATGGCCCGCCACTGTGGCACGAGCGGGCAGGGTTTCGAGCGCGAAAAACCGCCCTCCACAGCAGGGTTAACTTTTCTTTGCCATAATTGCCGCACCTTGTCCCATCGACGCGCGCCCAGCGAAGAACCGGCGCGCGGAGGGGCATGCTGATGGTGCGCGCGAACGCAGTCTGGAAACGCGGTCTCCGGGGGTTTTTCGCCGCCTCGGCGGCCTTGTCGCTCGCGGCCTGCAACGTCAGCGGCGGTGGCAAGTTGGCGCGGGTCGAGCCGCCTGTCGCGCCGGCGTCCGAGGCGGCGCCCTCGAACGGACCGACCATCGGCACGGGCTCCGTGCGGGTCGCCCTTCTTCTCCCGCTGACCGGGCCGGGGCAGAGCGCCACCGCCGCGCAGTCGATGCGCAACGCCGCCGAACTCGCCATGACCGAGTTGCACCCGGACTTCACCATCCTGGTCAAGGACGACAGAGGCACCGCGGACGGGGCGCGGGAGGCGGCGCAACAAGCCGTCACCGACGGCGCGGAACTCATCATGGGTCCGCTGTTCGCATCCTCCGTGCAGGCGGCCGGTCAGGTGGCGCGCCAAGCCGGTAAGCCGGTGATCGCGTTCTCGACCGATGCCGGCGTCGCGTCGCGCGGCGTCTATCTTTTGAGCTTCCTGCCCCAGCCGGAGGTCGACCGCGTCGTCGATTACGCCTCGGGCCAGGGCAAGCGCTCGTTCGCGGCGCTGATTCCGGAGACGACCTACGGCAGCGTCGTCGAGGCGCAGTTCCGGGAGGCGGCGGCGCGGCGCGGGGCCCGCGTCGTCGCGGTCGAGCGCTACGCGTCGGGTCAAGCGCAGGCGGCGGTGGGCCGGATCGCGCCTCTCGTCAGCGGCGCCGCGCCCCAGGCCGACGCCCTGTTCATGCCCGACACGGCGGACGGGTTGACCGCCGTCGGCCAAGCCTTGCAAGCGGCGGGATATAACCCGCAGCGGGTCAAGCCGATCGGCACCGGCGTGTGGAACGACCCTCGCGCCTATCGGGTCGCCGCACTTCAGGGCGGCTGGTTCGCCGCGCCGGACAGCGCGGGCTTCCAGGCTTTTTCCGAACGCTATCGGGCGCGCTTCAACGCCGAACCGGCCCGTCTTGCGACGCTCTCCTACGACGCGGTGTCTCTGGCGGCGGCGCTGGCGCGCACGCAAGGGTCGCAGCGGTTCACTGAGCCGGTGCTGACCAGCGGCACGGGCTTCAACGGCGCCGACGGCGTATTCCGCTTCAAGCCGGACGGCGGCAACGACCGTGGGCTCGCCGTCCACGAGGTGCGCAGCGGCGCTGTCGCAACGGTGAGTCCGGCGCCGAAGGCGCTGGCGGGCATGTAGGACGCGCCGCAAAGCCTAATGCGGGGCGGGTCCGAGCTGCGGCGGCGTGCGGTGGAGGAGCGTGATGGTCGCGTAGGCGCCGATCCAGGAGCCCGCCGCGGCGAACGCCACGTAGATCCAGTTATTCGTGTAGCTGATGACCGCGAAGGACGACAGCAGGTACCAGATGCTGCTCCAGGTCGCAGCCGGCATGCGCCGGCGCGCCACCACCGCGGCGGTGAACATCACATAGGCGGCGTCGGTGGTCGCGGTGGCGACGAGGACGCCGAACGCAATCAGCGGGTCGATGTGCAAGGACCACATGAGCGGTTGATCCCTTTCTGATCCGGATCGGGCGCGCTCACCATAGCCTTGATTTCGAACGGGCGTCGCTTACGCCGCGAGATCCGCCACCACGGCGTCCAGCACCGGAAACCCCGCCGGCGTGACGGCGAGCCGCCCCCGTCCGGGCCGCGCGATGAGGCCATCGGCTTCGAGCGCCCGGATGCGCCTCGCGTCCAGGGAGCGACCGGTCAGCGCCAGGTAGCGCGCGGGGTCGACGCCCTCGCGCAGGCGCAGGCCCATGAGCAGGAACTCGTCGCCCTCCTCTTCGAGGGTGAGCAGGGTGTCCTCGACGAGGCCGTGGCCGGCGCGCTCGACGCGGTCGAGCCAGGTCTCGGGATGCCGCTCGGTCGCGGTGGCGACGCGGCCCGAGGCCGTCACCAGCCGGCCATGCGCGCCGGGGCCGACGCCGACGTATTCGCCGTAGCGCCAATAGACGAGGTTGTGCCGGGACTCGGCGCCCGGCCGGGCGTGGTTCGAGATTTCGTAGGCCCGCAGGCCGTGCGCGTCGCAAGTCGTCAGCGTGGCATCGAAGAGCGCGCGCGCCGCGTCCGCGTCGGGGACGACCAGCGCGCCCGCCGCGTGCAGCCGCTCGAAGGCGGTGCCAGGCTCGATGGTGAGCTGATAGAGCGAGAGGTGCTCGGCCGCGTGGCCGATCGCCTCCTTCAGTTCGGCAGCCCAGGCGTCGGGCGTCTGCTCCGGCCGGGCGTAGATGAGGTCGAACGAATAACGGTCGAAGATCGAGGCCGCGACGCGCACGGCGGCGAGCGCCTCGGCCGCCGTGTGCATGCGCCCGAGCCGGCGCAGGTCGGGGTCGTTCAGCGCCTGAACGCCGAGCGAGACCCGGTTGACGCCGGCGGCGCGGTAGCCGCGGAAGCGCGCGGCCTCGACGCTGGTCGGGTTGGCCTCCAGCGTGACCTCGGCCTCGGGGGCGACCGTCCAGGCGTCGGCGACGGCGTCGAGCAGCGCGCCGACGGTTCGGGGGTCCATCAGGGACGGCGTGCCGCCGCCCAGGAAAACGCTGGTGACGGCGCGGCCGGGGGTGAGGGCGGCGACATGCGCGATCTCGCGCCGGAACGCGGCCGTGAAGCGCGCTTCGTCCACCGGCGCATGGCGCACGTGGCTGTTGAAGTCGCAATACGGGCACTTGGCCAGGCAGAACGGCCAATGCACGTAGACGCCGAAGCCCGCATCCCGCGTAGGGTGGTCGATCATGAGGCGGATGTGATCCGAAGCGCGGCGCTTGGCAAGCGGCAGGCGCATCGCTGAGCGCGGCTGAAGCGAGGGCGTCGAGAACGCGCGGAACGCCTCGCAAGCGCGCTAAGAAGATCGATAACCACGCGCGCATGGTCGCGCTCTACACCGTCTGGTATGAGTTTTGGGCATAAGCCT
>JAJKJG010000234.1 GCA_021154065.1 Methylobacterium sp. | reverse complement strand
GCAGATCCTTGCGGATCGAGTCGACGTCGAAGGCGGGCGGGCCGGGATCCTGGCCCGCCAGCGCCTTGGCGATATTGGGCCCGCGCACCTTGAGGACGTTCGGGCCGCCGGACGTGTCGGCGAAGAGGTCCATCATACAGGCCGTGTCCTTGCCGAGATGCTTCGTCAGGGCATAGGCCTCGCCGAGCGCCTGGTAGAAGACGATGAGCGGCAGGTTGATCGCGAGCTTCATGCTCGCGCCGGCGCCGACCGGGCCGACATGCTCGAGGCGCCGGCAGAGCTGCTCGAGGATCGGCCGGGCGCGGGCGACGTCCGCCGCCTCGCCGCCCGCAAGGCCGATGAGCTTGCCGGCGCGCGCCGGGCCGACGGTGCCGCCGACGGGGCACTCGACGAAGGCCGCGCCCTTGGCGCGAGCCTCCTCGGCGAGCCGCACCTCGGTCTCAGGCTGCACGGTGCTCATGTCGATGACGAGCTTGCCGGCGATGCCGCCGGCAAGGATGCCCGATGGGCCGCGGTAGACCGTATCGATCGCCGCGGCGTCGGTCAGGATCGTGACGATCGCCTCGGCGCGGGTCGCGAGCTCGGCCGGGCTCTCCGCCACCTCGGCGCCGGCATCGGCGAGCGGCTTCGTCTTCTCGGGCGAGCGGTTCCAGACCACGAGGTCGTGGCCGACCTCCTTCAGGCGCTCCGCGATGGCCGTGCCCATGCGGCCGAGACCAGCGACGCCGACGCGCATCGATGACCGTCCCTTGCTATTGCGATGATCGGCCGCTCAGTATCACGGCCCCCCGGGGCTGCCAACGCAGGCGCTGGGCCGCGGGGAAGGCGAGGATCGAATGGCGGACACGGTCGGCATCGTCGGGCTGGGCATCATGGGCGGCGCGATCGCCCGTAACCTCGTCGCAGTGGGCTGGCGCGCGATCGGCTTCGACATCGACCCGGCGCGATCGGCCGAGCTCGAGGCGGACGGCGTCGAGATCGCCGAGTCCGTGGCCGCCGCCGCGAGCCTTGCTCCGAGCCTGATCACGAGCTTGCCGAGCCCGCAGGCGGCGCTTGCCGTAGCGCGGGAGATCGCCTCCGCAGGCGGAAAGCGGCGGGTCATACTCGAGACGAGCACGCTTGCTCTTGAGGACAAGCTCGCCTTCGAGGCCATCCTGCGCGAGGCCGGGCACGTCGCGCTCGACTGCCCGCTGAGCGGCACCGGGGCGCAAGCCAGGACCCGGGATCTCGTCGTCTATGCGAGCGGCGGCTCCGCCGCCATCGAAGCGCACCGGCCGCTCTTTGCCGGCTTCGCCCGCGAAGCGCACGACCTCGGCGCCTTCGGCAACGGCACGCGCATGAAGCTCGTGGCGAACCTCCTCGTCGCCATCCACAACGTCGCCTCCGCCGAGGCCATGGTGCTCGCGATCAAGGCCGGGCTCGCGCCGCGGCAGGTCGTCGAGCTGATCGGTGCCGGCGCCGCGACGTCGCGCATCTTCGAGCTGCGCGCGCCGATGATGGCCGAGAGCCGCTACGAGCCGCCGACGATGCGGATCGGGACGTGGCAGAAGGACATGGCGGTGATCGGCGCCTTTGCCCAAGCGCTCGGGGCGCCGACGCCGCTGTTTTGCGCCACCGAGCCCATCTACGCCGCCGCCATGGGGCTGGGCTTTGCCGACCAGGACACGGCGGCGGTCTGCGCCGTGCTCGAGCGCATGGCGGGAATTGAGCGCGCGGCCTCGCCGCCCGCTGTTGCCCGTGATCCCGCCGCGCTAGAGTTGCCGACCACCGAACCGGCGCGTCCAAGCGCCGGATAATTCTCAAGGAGGAAGTGTCCCATGAGCATCCGGCGCCGAACCGTTCTTCAGGGAATGCTGACGACGACCGCCGCGGTCGCCATGCCGGCGGTCGCGCGCGCCCAAGGGGCGCCGTTCAAGATCGGCCTCATGACCGTCAAGACCGGCCCGCTCGCGCAGGGCGGCATCCAGATGGAGCAGGGCATTGCGACCTTCCTCAAGCAGAAGAACAGCGCCTTCGGCGGCCGCAAGGTCGAGCTCCTCGTCGCCGACACCGGCGGCAACCCGGCCGGCGCCAAGACCAAGGCGCAGGAGCTCATCGAGCGCGACAAGGTCGACGTCATCCTCGGGCCGCTCGCCGCCTTCGAGCTCCTCGCCATCACCGATTACGTGCGCGAGCACCAGACGCCGATGCTCAGCCTTGCGGCGGCCGAGGACGTGACGCAGCGCAAGGTCAATCCATGGGTGATCCGGCCGGCGGCAAGCTCCGGGCAGTGCTCGCACGTCATGGCCGACTACGCCGCCAAGGAGATGGGCCTGAAGCGCATGGCCACGATCTCCGAGGACTTCGCCTTCGGCCACGAGCAGTGCGCGGCCTTCCAGCGGGTCTTCGAGGACACCGGCGGCAAGATCGTCAGGAAGCTGTGGCCGCCGCTCGTCACCCCGGACTACACCCCCTACATCGCCCAGATCGGCGACGTCGACGGCGTGTTCAACGGCTTTGCCGGCTCGAACCCGGTGAAGTTCATGCGCTCCTACGCCGACCTCGGGCTCAAGGCCAAGATCCCGCTGACCGCCGGCTGGACGGCGCTCGACGATGCGCTCCTCAAGAGCGTCGGCGACGAGGCGGTCGGCGTGATCTCGGCGAGCTACTACACCGCCGACCACGACAGCCCCTCGAACAAGCGCTTCGTCGCCGCCATGGCCAAGGATTACGGCGTCCTGCCCGGGGCGTATTCCGCCGCCATGTACATCGCCGGCCAATGCGTCGAGGCCGCGCTCGCGAAGACCGGCAAGTCGGACGACAAGAAGGCGCTCAGCGAGGCGCTGCACGGCCTGTCGCTCGAAGACACGCCGCGCGGCCCGGTCGCCTTCGACGAGGGCGGCAACGTCGTCGGCTCGGTGTTCGTGCGCCGCTGCGAGCGAAAAGGGGGCAACCTCGTCAACACCACCATCAAGACCTACCCCAAGGTCAGCCAGTTCTGGACCTACCCGCCGGCGGAGTTCCTGAAGCAGCCGGTCTATTCGCGCGACTACCCGCCGGCCAAGAACCTGCAATAAGCGAGCGGCTTGGTGATGCGAGGTAAGGTGCGCAGGCCAAATCCTCCCCCGCTGCGCGGGGGAGGATAACCGATGACGCTTTGGCTCACGCTTGGGGTGAACAGCCTGGCGCTCGGCGGCTTGCTGTTCCTCCTCTCGGCGGGCTTCTCGCTGATCTTCGGGCTGATGCGCATTCCGAACCTGATGCACGGCTCGTTCTTCATGCTCGGCGCCTATCTCGGCGCCACCTTCCTCGCAAACGGCATGAACTTCTGGCTCGCGGCGCTCGCCAGCGCCGCCGCCATGGTGGTGATCGGCGGCGCGATCGAGCGCCTGCTGCTCCGGCGGCTTGCCGGACAGGAGCTGGCGCAGGTGCTCCTCACGCTCGGCCTCTCCTTCATCGTCGCCGATCTGTGCCTCATGATCTGGACCGGCGATCCGATCCAGCCGCCGACGCCGCCGCAGCTGCAGGGAGTTCTGCAGGCGTTCGGGATGTTCTTTCCGCTCTACCGCGTCGCCGTCGTCGGCATCGCGGTCGCGGTCGCCATTGCGCTGTGGGTCATGATCGACCGCACGCGGCTCGGCGCGATGATCCGCGCCGGCGTCGACGACGCGCCGATCGCGCGCGTGATGGGCATCCGCGTCTCGCAGCTCTTCACGCTGATCTTCTGCCTCGGCGCCGGGCTTGCCGCCTTCGCCGGCGTGATGGGGGCGCCGTACCTCTCGGTCTATCCCGGGCTCGACGCCGACATGCTGCCGCTGGCCCTCATCGTGGTGATCCTCGGCGGCACCGGCCGCCTCCTCGGCGCGCTCGTCGGCAGCTTCATCATCGGGTTCCTGTACAATTTCGGGCAGGCGATGTTTCCCGACCTCGCCTACGTCATCCTGTTCCTGCCGATGCTGCTGGTGCTGGTGTTGCGCCCGCAAGGGCTGTTCGGACGCGTGGTGCCGTGACCGCAGGCTTGCAGCGCGCGGCGATCGCGCTCGCGCTCTTCGTGCTGGCGACTGTGCCGGTGTGGGTCGCCAATCCTTACTACGTCAACATCGCGAGCCAGATCCTCTTCTGGGCCATCTTCGCCCTCGCGCTCAACGTGCTCGTCGGCTACGCCGGGCTCGTCTCGCTCGGGCACGCCGGGTTGTTCGGCATGGCGGGCTACACCGCGGGGCTGCTCCTCGCAGCCGGCTACGGTCACTGGCTCGCGATTCCGGCGGCGCTCGTCGCCACGGTCGCGACGGCCGCGATCTTCGCCGTGCTGTCGCTGCGCGCCACCGGCATCGGTTTCCTGATGATCACGCTCGCGCTCGGCCAGATCCTGTGGGGCATCGCCTACCGCTGGGCGAGCCTCACCAACGGCGACAACGGCGTCAACGTGGGAAGCCGCCCGGCACCCTTCGGCTTCAGCCTCTCCGGAGCGTCGTCCTTCTACTACGCGACGCTCATCGTCTTTCTGCTGTGCCTCGTCTCGATGCTGCTGTTCGTGCGCTCGCCGTTCGGGGCCGCCCTGCGCGGCACCCGCGACCAGCCGCGCCGCATGAACACGCTCGGCTACAATGTCTGGCTCTGCCGGTTCCTCGCTTTCCTCTTCTCCGGCGTCTGGACGGCGACGGCGGGGCTGCTGTTCCTCTACTATAATCAGTTCGTCAGTCCGCAGATCGTCGCCTTGCAGACCTCCGCCGAGGCGCTCTTGATGGTGATCTCGGGCGGGACCGCGACGCTCCTCGGTCCGATCGCCGGCGCCGCCATCGTGGTCGTGATGAAGAACGTGGTGAGCGCCTATGTGGAGCGCTGGAACCTCGTCCTCGGCGTGATCTTCGTCGCGATCATCAGCTTCATGCCGGAAGGGCTCGTGCCCGGCTGCGTGCGCCTGGCGCGGACCGGCTACCGCGCGGCGCGCGGCGGCGGAGCAAGGCCGGCGCTCAGCGCGCCGACGGAGGCCGGGCGATGACCGCGCTCGCCCTCAAGGATCTGTGCAAGGCGTTCGGCGGGCTGCAGGTGACGCGCAACGTCAACCTGTCGGTCGAGCCGGGCGAGCGGCGCCTGATCATCGGCCCGAACGGCGCCGGCAAGACCACGCTGTTCAACCAGATCACCGGCGACCTGAAGCCGAGCTCCGGCTCGATCCACGTCTTCGGACGCGACATCACGCGGATCGCGAGCCGGCAGCGCGCCCATATCGGCATCGCCCGCACCTATCAGATCATCACGCTGTTCGCGCGCGACACGCTCCTGCGCAACGTCATGCTCGCCCTCCTCGGGCTGTCGCCGCTGCGCTGGAACCCGTTCGTCGATCTGGAGCGGCAGGAGCATCTGCGCGAGCGCGCCAAGGCGGCGCTCGCCCGCGTCGGCCTCGCCGATATGGCCGAGCGCCGGCTATCCGAGACCTCCTACGGCGAGCGGCGCCGCGTCGAGATCGCCATGGCGCTGGCGCAGGAGCCGAAGCTTCTCCTGCTCGACGAGCCCTTCGCCGGTCTGTCGGCGGACGAGCG
>JAJKJG010000233.1 GCA_021154065.1 Methylobacterium sp. | reverse complement strand
GACCGGCCACACCGCCGATCAACCGCGTCAGGCGCCACAAGGCTCCGAGCGCGACAACACGTCAGGAATTCAGGCCGTTGGTATTACCCCGACGGCTCAGGCGGCCTCAACTGTAGGAGTAGAGCGCTTAGGTCGTCGGCATCCAGGCTATCACGCGGCTCGAGGCGTGGATCGTCTCGACGAGTCGCTGAACCCGAAGACCAGCGCGGAAGTTGAACGGCTCGTCCCGTTTGCCCGAAATCGCTTCAAGATAGCGCGCGACTTCGATGGCCTTCAGGTCGTTGAAGCCGAGCTGATGACCGGGCGCGATGCAGAACCGACCGTAAGGTGGATGATCCGGGCCTGCCTCGATGCGGCGAAAGCCGCGACGTCCGGTAGAGTCGGCAGCACAGTAGAAGTGCAGTTCGTTGAAGCGCTCCTGGCTGAAGAAGAGCGCGCCGCGGCTGCCATAGACCTCGAAATCATGCTGCATTTTGCGGCCGGTGGCGATCCAGCTGGCCTCCACCGATCCGGTCGCACCGCTCGCAAAGCGGAGGAAGGCGCGGCCGATGTCGTCGGTTTCGACGGCGCGGCGCCCACCCGACCCGTCGGGCCGGCTCGAGATCACCGTGACGCAGTCGCCGAACACCGACTCGATCGGGCCCAGCAGATACTCCGCCGTGGCTAGCGCATGACTGCCGAGGTCGGCGAGGACGCCGCCGCCGACGGGATCATTGCGGAAGCTGAACGGGCTCGCCGCATCGGCCATGTAGTCTTCGGCGTGAACGCCGCGGTAGCTCCGGATCTCGCCCAGCTCACCCGCCTCGATCATTTCCCGCGCCAGGCCGACCATCGGATTGCAGAGGTAGTTGAAGCCGACCTGAGTCTTGATGCCTGCGGCTTCCGCCGCATCGGTCATCTCCCTCGCGTCGGCAGCGAGAGGCGCCAGCGGCTTTTCGCAGTAAACGTGCTTTCCGGCGGCGATGGCGGCGAGCGCCATCTCCTTGTGAAAGGCGTTCGGTGTCGTGATGTCGACGAGGTCGATCTCCGGATCCTGGACGAGAGCGCGCCAGTCCCCGGTCGCGTGGGCGAAGCCGAGCGCCCGCGCTGCCTCGCCGGCCAGCTCGTCGGAACGGTCCGCGACGGCGTGCAGCACGATCTCGTAGGGCAGGTCGAAGACCCGCGGGGCCGAGGCGAAGCCGAAGACGTGGGTCTTTCCCATGAAGCCGGTACCGATCAGGCCGACCCGCAGGACCGGCTTGTCACCTGCCATCGGCGAGGCCTCCATTCACCACGAGAGCCGGATCGAGGCGGCCGGCGAAAAAGTCGAGGACGTTCTGGACCGAGGCGACCGCCATGCGTTCCGCGCACTCGGCGGTCAGGCCCGCGATGTGGGGCGAGAGGATGACCCGGTCCATCGCGAAGAGAGGGTTGCCGGGCGACGGCGGCTCGTCGTCGAAGACGTCCAAGCCCGCGGCCGCGAGACGCTCCCCTGAAAGCGCGGCGATCAGGGCCGACTCGTCGACCACCCCTCCCCGCGCCGTGTTCACGAGCACGGCGGTCGGCTTCATCATCGCGAGCTCCGCCGCCCCGATCACCGGTCTGTCGCCCTTCGGCGCATGGACGGAGACGTAGTCGGCCCGGGCCAGGCCCTCGGGCAGGCTCGCCACCGGGGACACCGATTCGTCGGGCCATCCGCGGTCTGCCAGGAACGGATCGAACGCGCGGACATCCATGCCGAAGCCGGTCGCCATACGGGCGAGATGCCGGCCGCTCCGGCCGAAGCCGACGATGAGCAGCCGTTTCCGCCACAGCTCGATCGACTCCAGCCGGTTGCGCCAGCCCCAGTCCCCGTCGCGCACCGCCCGATCGCTCCGGATCACGCGCTTGGCGGCGGCGAGAAGCAGCATCATCGCCTGTTCGGCGACGGACACCGAGTTCACGTCCCCGACAACGGCCAACGCGATCCCGCGCTCATCGAGCGACGGCAGGTCGACCGAGTCGTACCCCACGCCGTGCCGCGAGACGATGCGGAGCCGGGCGGCACGCTTGACGGTCTCGGCCGAAAGGGGCTGCGTCCGGATGACGAGGCCGTCGGCCGCATCGATCAGCGGCGCATAGCTCGGTTCGGAAACCTCCCTGACGTAGTCGAACGTCACATCGGAACGTTCACGCAGAAGCTCGATGCCGCTCGGATGGAGCTCCCCCGCCACGAGGATGTGGGGCATCAGTATCCTCCCTTGGCAGGCGCGCTCCCGCCGGGCTCCGCCGTGAGACCGCCGGTCAGATCGCGGAATCTCGCCACGCTCGCGGCCGCTGCAGCCGCCAGAAGCCGCGAGTCACCCCCGACGGTGGTCATGTCGAAGCCCCAGCCGACCGCTCTCGCGGCGTAGTCGGGCGTGCCGCAGTGGAGTGCTGCCCGGATGCCGTTCCCCTTGCAGGCGGCGACAATCCTCTGCAGCACCTCGATCATCTCCGGCTCCTCACGATCGAAGCCCGGGGCGAGGCGACCTTGGGCAAGGCTGAAGGTCAGATCGGCCGGCCCGACGTAGATGCCGTTGAGCCCCGGCGTCGCGGCGATCGCGTCGAGATTCTCCATCGCCTGGGCCGTCTCGATCATCGCGAGGGCGAGGATCTCGTCGTTCGCTTCGGCGGCGTAGTTCGCCCCCGCCGAGAAGTTGGCGCGGGTCGGCCCGAAGCTGCGCTGTCCGAGCGGCGGGTAGCGCACGTAGCTCACGAATTCCGACGCCTGCTCGGGCGTGTTCACCATCGGGCAGATCACGCCATAGGCGCCGGCATCGAGCACCTTCATGATGATGCCGGGCTCGAGCCAGGGCACGCGCGCCATCGGCACCGCGCCGGAGGCGCGCATCGCCTGGAGCATCGGCAGCGCGCTCGAATAGTCGAGCGCGCCGTGCTGAACGTCGACGGAGACGCTGTCGTAGCCCTGGGCCGCCATGATCTCGGCGGTGAAGGCGTTGCCGATCGAGAGCCAGCCGTTGATCGTCGGCTTGCCCGCGCTCCAGAGCTCCTTGAGCTTGTTCCTGATCATGGCGAACCCTCAGAATACGATCTGGGCGAGCTTGGTATCGAGGTAATCGACGATCCCCTCCGACCCGCCCTCGCGGCCCATGCCGGAGTACTTGGTTCCGCCGAATGGCGCCTCGGAGGCGGCCATGGCGAAGCTGTTGATGCCGACCATGCCGGCCTTGAGCGCGGCGACCGTCCGGCGGGCGCGCTCCGGGCTGCGCGTGAAGGCGTAGGCCGCGAGGCCCATGTCGGTCGCGTTCGCCCGCTCGAGCACCTCGTCCTCGTCCCGGAACCGGGTGATCGCCGCGACCGGCCCGAAGTTCTCCTCCGCGAAGACCTTCACGCCGTCGGTCACGTCAGCGAGCACGGTCGGCTCGTGGAAGAAGCCGGCATTGAAATCACGGGCCCGCTGACCGCCCGCGACCACGCGCGCGCCCGATCCCACCGCGTCGGCCACGGTCGCCTCGGTCTCGGCGAGGCGTGCGGCGTTGATCAGCGGACCCATCTGCGTCGACGGGTCGAGTCCGTCGCCCAGCTTCAGCGCCCTGGCACGGCTGGCGAAGCCGTCGACGAAGGTATCGTGCAGGCTCTCGTGGAGGAAGAAGCGGTCGGGCGCAACGCAGACTTGGCCGGCATTGGCGAACTTTGCCGGAACGGAAACGTTCAACGCGGCCTCGAGGTCGGCGTCGTCGTAGACGATGAGCGGCGCGTTCCCGCCGAGCTCCATCGTCACCTTCTTCATCGTCGCGGCGGCGTCGCGGATCAACTGCCGGCTCACACGGGTCGTGCCGGTCAACGACACCTTGCGCACCGCGGGTGAGGCCATGATCGGCTCGTAAGTGGCCGCGGTCGGCCCCACCACTAAGTTCACGGTGCCCGCGGGCAGATTGCCGGCGCGACAACAGTCGACCATGACCATGGCGACGCCAGGGGTCTGGTTCGACGGCCGCGCGATGACGGAGCAGCCGGCGGCGAGAGCCGGGGCGATCTTGCGGGCGAGCAGCGCCGCCGGAAAGTTCCACGCGGTGAATGCCGCGACGATGCCGATCGGCTCGCGGGTGACCTCGAACCGCCCGCCCGGCACCCGGCTCTCGACGATGCGGCCGTAGATTCGCCGGGCCTCCTCGGCGTACCAGCGGAACTGGTCGGACGACAGGCCCCACTCGCGTTCGGCCTGTGCCAGCGGCTTGCCCGTTTCGGAGGAGATCATCCGCGCCCCCTCGTCCTTGCGGCGGATCATCTCGTCGGCGATGGCGTGGAGCGCATCCGCCCGCTCGAAGGCCGTCTTCGACCGCCAGGCGACCAGGCCGCGGGCGGCCGCGTCGATCGCCGCTTCGGTATCCGCCGCGGCGGCGTGGGGCACCTCGCCCAGCGGCTGCTCGGTGACCGGGCTCACGACCGGAGCGCTGCCGTCGCCCGTGCCACCGCCCCAGGCGCCGCCGATGAACAGTCCGAAGTTCTGGTACATCACATCTCACCCAGTCTTACGCACGTCCGCGAAGCGGCGCTCCGCCGCGGATTTCCTCGCAGCCTCGGCAGGCGAGCGCGCCCTGCGCCCGTGGCGCGCTTCCCGTTGCCGTCGACCGATCTCCGCATCCCCGCGTCGAGAGCGCGGGGACGCGCGGCGGCCTTGGCGTGCGAGCGGCACGGGAGCGCCTCCCTACCGATTTTTGCAATGTTTGTTGCATTCCGCTTGATCTGTCAATGCTCATTCCGTAAAGAGGGCGCGCCAAAACCACCGGGAGGTGCGAGATGACCCGCTCGACCGTTCGTTCGACCATGGCGCAGGCGCTGGTCCGCTACCTGTGCAACCAGTTCACGGAGATCGACGGGGAGCGCGTGCCGCTCTTCGCCGGCGTGTTCGCGATCTTCGGGCACGGCAACGTGACCTGCCTCTCCGAAGCGCTCGAATCCGTCCGGGACACGCTGCCGACCTGGCGCGGGCAGAACGAGCAGTCGATGGCGCTCGCGGCGATCGGCTTCGCCAAGGCCAAGCGGCGGCGGCAGATCATGGTCGCCGCCTCCTCGATCGGGCCAGGCGCCACCAACATGGTGACGGCCGCGGGCCTCGCCCACGCGAATCGCCTGCCGGTGCTGCTGCTCGCGGGCGACACGTTCGCCAACCGCCGGCCGGATCCGGTGATGCAGCAGGTGGAGCATTACGGGAACCCGACGATCACCGTGAACGATTCGTTCAAGGCGGTCTGCCGCTACTGGGACCGCATCGCGCTCCCCGAGCAGATCATCGGCTCGCTGCCGCAGGCGGTGGCCGCGATGCTCGATCCCGCCGATTGCGGCCCGGCCTTCCTGTCGCTCTGCCAAGACACGCAGGAGGTCGCCTACGACTATCCCGAGGCCTTCTTCGCCCCGACGGTGTGGTCGATCCCGCGGCCGCGCCCCGACCGCGAGCGGCTGGCCGCGGCCGTCGAACTGCTGAGGTCGGCGAAGAAGCCGCTCATCATCTCGGGCGGCGGCACGCGCTACTCCCTGGCCGAAGAGACCGTGGCGCAGTTCGCGCTCGACCGCGGCATCCCGATCTCGGAGACCATCGCCGGCAAGGGTGCGGTCACCCACGAGCATCCGGCCCATGTCGGCCCGGTCGGCATTCTGGGCTCGACGAGCGCCAACGCCCTCGCCGCCGAGGCGGACGTGGTGCTGGCGGTCGGCACGCGGCTCATGGACTTCACCACCGGCTCGTGGACCGTCTTCGACCACGACGCCCGGATCATCGGCATCAATGCCGCCCGCTGGGACGCGACCAAGCACCGCTCGTTGGCGGTGGTCGGCGACGCCCGGGAGACGGTGGCCGAACTCGACGCGGCCCTCGGCGACTGGAAGGCGCCCGCCTCCTGGACCTCGAACGCCCGCGAGCTGATGGCCGAGTGGGACGAGCTCCTCGACCGACACCAGAAGCCGACGAACGCGCCCGCGCCGACCTACGCGCAGGTGATCGCCACCGTGCAGGCCGCCGCCCGGCCGACGGACCCGATCATCACCGCCGCCGGCGGCCTGCCGGGTGAGCTGGTGAAGGGCTGGCGGGTGAAGGCGCCGAACACCTTCGACTGCGAGTTCGGCTTTTCCTGCATGGGTTACGAGATCGCGGCCGGCTGGGGTTACGCCATGGCGCGACCGGACACGACCCCGATCGTGATGGTGGGGGACGGCACTTACCTGATGATGAACTCCGACGTCTATTCGTCGGTGCTCTCCGGGCACAAGTTTATCCTGATCATCTGCGACAATGGTGGCTACGGCGTCATCAACCGCCTGCAGAACGCCAAGGGCACCCCAGGCTTCAACAACCTCATCCGCGACTGCAAGGTCGTACGGCCGTTCCCGGTCGACTTCGTGAGACACGCCGAATCGATGGGGGCGCTCGCCCGCCGCTGCGAGAGCCTCGCCGACCTCGATGAAGCGATGAAGTGGGCGCAGGAGAACGATCGCACCTCCGTCATCACCATCGACACCGACGCGTTCGCCTGGGTCCCGGGCGACGCCGACTGGGATGTGGGCGTGCCGGAGGTCTCGGAGCGGGCGGCCGTGCGCGAAGCCCGGGCGAAGCAGGTCGAGATCCGTTCGAAGCAGCGGGTCGGGGTGTGAGGGCATGAAGGCAAGGCTGGGCATCGCGCCGATCGCTTGGTGGAACGACGACCTCGAGCAGCTGAGCGACGACGTCAGTCTCGAGGAGTGCCTCCGCCAGGCGAGCGCGGCCGGCTTCACGGGCGTGGAGACCGGCCGCCGCTTCCCGATGGACGCGGCGGTCCTGAGTCCCATCCTGGCGCGATACGGCGTTTCCGTGTGCGGTGGCTGGTTCTCGGGCCTGCTCCTCGACGGTGAGATCGCCGCGGAGAAGGACCGGATCGCCGAGCAGATGGCCTTCTTCAAGGCCGCCGGTGCCCCGTGCATCGTCTATGGCGAGACCGCCCGCTCGATACAGGGTGACCGCTCGAGGCCGCTGGCGACCAAGCCGAAGCTCTCCGAGGACGAGATCAAAGCCTACGCTCACAAGATGACCGTCTTCGGCGAATGGTGCGCCGACAACGACATGCCACTCGCCTACCACCATCATATGGCGGCGGTCATCGAGACCGAGGCTGAGCTCGACCTTTTCATGAAGCATTCCGGCGAGGGTATTCCGCTCCTTTTCGACACGGGCCACATGGCTTTTGCCGGCGGCGACGTGTTGCGGGTCATCGACAAGCACCACGCCCGCATTTCCCACGTCCACACCAAGGACGTGCGGACGGCGGCGATCGACGGCCTCGACCGCACGAAGGAAAGCTTTCTCGACGCGGTGGTCAAAGGCGCCTTCACCGTTCCCGGCGACGGCGACCTGGACTTCGGGACGATCGTGAGAAGGCTCGCCGCCTGCGGCTACGAGGGCTGGTTCGTCGTCGAGGCCGAGCAGGATCCGAAGCTAAGCCCGCCCCTGGAGATGGCGAGAATCGGGCACAAGGAACTCCTCCGCGTGATGGACGCGGCGGGCTACATCGTGGAGGCGTGACGCCGTGAACAGGATGGACGGGAAAATCTGCGTCGTCACGGGCTCGACCCAAGGGCTCGGCGCCGCGATAGCCAGACGCTTGGCCGAGGCCGGTGCCGCAGGAATCGTGACCCTCGGCCGAAGCGAGGCGAAGGGCCGATCCGTGGCGGAAGGCGTCACTTCGGCCACGGGCGTGCCGGTACACTTCGTGCCCGCCGACCTTGGTGACGTCGAGAGTTGTCGCAAGGTGATGGCGGAGGCAGACCGTGTATTCGGCAAGGTTCACGTGCTCGTAAACGCTGGTGCGCTGACCGATCGCGGCACAATTCTCGACACGAGCCCTGACCTCTTCGACCGCATGCTGGCGATCAACCTGCGCGGGCCGTTCTTCCTGATGCAGGAGGCGATCCGCCTCATGATCCGCGAGCGAATCGAGGGCGTCATCGTCAACATCGGATCGATGTCGGAGCTCGCCGGGCAGCCGTTCATCAGCGCCTATTGCGTGTCGAAAGGCGCGCTCGCGACGCTGACGCGCAATACGGCCTTCGCGGTGATGGCGAACCGGATCCGCGTCAACCAGCTCGACATCGGCTGGATGGCCTCGGACAACGAGCGCGCGCTGCAGGAGCGCGAGTCGGGTGACGCGGACTGGGAGGCCAAGGCGGCGGCGGGGCTTCCCTTCGGCCGACTGGTCGATCCCGCGGAAGTCGCCCGCGTCGTGAACTTCATCGCTTCCGACGACGCGGGGCTGATGACGGGTGCCGTCATCAACTTCGACCAGTCCGT
>JAJKJG010000232.1 GCA_021154065.1 Methylobacterium sp. | reverse complement strand
GCCTCCAGATATCATGACGTTGAGCTTCTCCATCGCATAACCCCGAGCAGCTGTGAACGACACCATCAAACCTGCAGCTAGAACCGCTATCCTCATGTTGGCCGTTGTTCTTACTTGGAAAATGGTCGGCGATCCCGCGCGGAGTAGCAGCCCATGGATCGGCTGTATATGGTTTTTTACTGTTGCCAGATCTCGAACTACCGGGGGCATCGTAAGCAGCGAGGGGTAACGTCGATGAACCTTGGTGTTCGCCACCGGCCAGGGCGGCTGATTGTTTCTGTGCTTCTCGCCACGCTCGCCGTTCTACAATTGCGCGAGGACGTCGCCATGGCCCAGGACCTTTCCCCTGATCTCGTCCGCGCAATTGCGCCCACAGGGAAGCTGCGAGCCGCGATCAACTACGGCAACATCGTCTTGGCCCAGCAGGGAGCAGGAGGAGAACCGGCCGGTGTCTCAGCAGACCTGGCCCGCGAACTCGGCCGCCGGTTGCACGTCCCTGTCGTCTTCACAACTTTCGAGACCGCCGGGAAGGTTGTCGAGGCGCTGGATGGCCCGACGACCTGGGATATGGCCTTTCTGGCCGTCGACCCGCACCGGGCGGAGACAATTGCCTTCACCGCACCCTACGTCATCATTGAAGGGGCCTACATGGTCCCAGCCGGATCACCGCTCACCCAGAACGATCAGGTCGATCGACCCGGCGTGAGGATCGCTGTCGGACGCAACACGGCCTACGACCTGTACCTGGGCCGCCATCGAGGCTGCCGAGCGCGTCTTCGCGCCCACCTCACAGGCTGCTGTGGAACTGTTCCAGCAGGATCACTTGGACGCCGTCGCTTCCGTGCGCCAGCCTCTTGAAGTCTACGCGCGCGAGCACGCGGATGTGCGCATCCTGCCAGGGCGCTTCATGGTCATCGAGCAGGCCGTGGCGTTGCCGAAGGGTCGCCCGGAGGCAGAAGCCTACCTGCGCCAATTTGTCGAGGAGATGAAGGCGTCAGGGTTCGTTGCGAATGCCTTGGCGCAGTATACGATCCATTCGACTGTCTTTCGTTCGTGGTTCGCTGACCGCCGCCAGCTTCGCTTAGCACTTGATTGGCTTGAGCGGCGACGCCGCCTCAGGCCTAAGGTTACCGAGAAAGCTCTTGATAAAACGAGCTTAGATTGGGCTGAGCAGACGCCCAAATGGCCGAACGGTCGCTCAGTGAGGTCGATCGTCTTTTTGGGTCCTGAAACGCCGCCGAAAACGGCCGCCTGAGAATCTTCGTCGGCTTACACCGGGAAGCGGGCGCCTCAGCGCCCGTTTCGCTATAGGGCGCGCTATGGCCCTGTTTCCAGGTCACCAGGAGGTCACCAACACCCGCGATCGCGTGCGGCCTGCGAACTAACCCCTTGTTTTCGTTGGTACAGCCGCCCCGGCTCGAACGGGGGACCCCCAGATCCACAATCTGGTGCTCTAACCAACTGAGCTACGGCTGCACGCGAGCACGGGTGTAATGCGCCGCCCCCGCCTTTTCAAGGCGCAGGCAGCCGCATCGGAGGCGCCGCGTGCGCGCCCGCACCGGCCTTATTGCGCCGTCACGCCCGCCGCCTTGAGGACGGGCGTCCAGCGCGCGACCTCGCTCTCGACGAGCTTCTGCAGCGCCTGCGGCCCGCGGGCGGCGCCCTCCGGGATGACGCCGCCGAGCTCGAGCAGACGCTTGCGCGTGCCGTCGTCGGAGAGCGCCTTGTCGAGCGCATCGACGAGCTTCTGCGTGATCTCCTTCGGCGTGCCCTTCGGCGCGAACACCGCGTTCCAGGCCGAGACCTCGTATTCCGGCAGCCCGCCCTCCTTCGCCGTCGGCACGTCCGGCAGCGAGGGCGAGCGCTCCGGCGTCGCAATGGCGATCGCCTTGATGTTCTTCGACTGGATCTGCGGCACCAGGTTGACGATCTGGTCGCAGCCGAAATCCACCTGCCCGCCGACGAGATCGTTCAGCGCCGGGCCCGTGCCGCGATAGGCGACGCGGGTGAACTTCGCGCCGATGATCGACTGCAGCAGCGTGCAGGTGGTGTGCGACACCGAGCCGACGCCGGCATGCGCCTCGTTGAGCTTCGGGCCGTTCGCCTTCACGTAGTCGATGAACTCCTTGAGGTTGTTCGCCGGAAAATCCTTCTTGGTGACGATCAGGATCGGCGTGCCGGCCGCCATGCCGATCGGCTCGAAGTCCTTCGCCGGGTCGTAGCGCAGGTTCGGGTAGAGCGCCGGCGCCGCCCCGTGCGTGCCCATGTGGCCCATGGCGATGGTGTAGCCGTCGGGCGAAGCCTGCTTCGCGCGGGTGATACCGGTCGTGCCGCCGGCGCCGGCGACGTTCTCGACCACGATCTGCTGCCCGAGCGTGCGCGACATGTGCTCGCCGACGATCCGGGCGACGATGTCGGTCGGGCCGCCGGCCGCGAACGGCACGATCATCGTGATCGGCCGGGCCGGCCATGTCTCGGCCTGCGCCGCCCCGCTTGCCGCGAGGACGAGCGCGGCGGCGGCCGCGAACAGGGTCTTTCTCACTGGCGTCTCTCCCGAGCCTGCGGCTGTTATTCTGGTTGTCCCGGGCCGATGCCGCAGCCCGGCCGTCCTGTCAATCTGAGCCTATTCGACGAAGACCTCGTCGCGGCCCTTCCTGATCGAGGGCAGGAGGGCGATGATCAGGAGCCCCGCCGCGATCGCGAGCAGGATGCCGCTGAGCGGGATTCCGACCGGCTGCCCGAAGATCACCGCGTCGATCTGGCGGGTCAGGAACACCCACGGGTCGCCGCGCGAGATGATGAGCGCGCGGCGCAGGTTCTCCTCCATCAGCTTGCCGAGCACGAAGCCGAGCAGCATCGGCGCCGGCTCGAAGCCGAACTTGATGAAGGCGAGCCCGATCACCCCGAAGGCGGCGATGAAAATCACGTCCGACGGCAGGCTGTTGATCGAGTAGATGCCGATGCAGCAGAAGATCAGGATCGACGGGAACATCAGCCGGTACGGCACCTGGAGGAGCTTCACCCACAGCCCGATGAGCGGCAGGTTGATGACGAGCAGCATCAGGTTGCCGATCCACATCGAGGCGATCATGCCCCAGAACAGGTTCGGGTTCCTGGTCATGACCTGCGGGCCCGGCACGATGCCGTGGATCGTCATGGCGCCGACCATCAGCGCCATCACGGCGTTCGGCGGGATGCCGAGCGTCAGGAGCGGGATGAACGAGGTCTGCGCGCCGGCGTTGTTCGCCGATTCCGGCCCGGCAACGCCCTCGATGGCGCCGCGACCGAAACGGCTCGGGTCCTTCGCAAGCTTCTTCTCGACCGTATAGGAGGCAAACGGGCCGAGCACCGCGCCGTTGCCCGGCAGGATGCCGAGGATCGAGCCGAGCGCCGTGCCGCGCACGATCGGCCAGGCGGACTGCTTCATCTCCGCCATGTTGGGCAGAAGCCGCCCGATGGTGGCCTGGACCACGTCCCGGGTCTCGGTGTGCTCGAGGTTGCGCAGGATCTCGGCGATGCCGAACACGCCCATGGCGAGGACGGCGAAATCGAGCCCGTCCGAGAGCGGCGGGAAGCCGAAGGTCATGCGCTCCTGGCCGGTCTCGAGGTCGGTGCCGACGGTCGAGAGCAGGATGCCGAGGAGGATCATCGTGATCGCCTTGAGGATCGAGCCGCGGGCGAGCACGACGGCGAAGATGAGGCCCATCACCATGAGGGAGAAGTACTCGGCCGGGCCGAAGACGAGGGCGAGCTTCGTCAGCGGCACCCCGAGCGCCGCGATCAGCACGGTCGCGACGCAGCCGGCAAAGAAGGAGCCGAGCGCCGCGACGCCGAGCGCGACGCCGGCCCGGCCCTGGCGCGCCATCTGGTGGCCGTCGAGCACGGTGACGACCGAGGTCGCCTCGCCCGGGATGTTGACCAGGATCGCCGTCGTCGAGCCGCCGTACTGGGCGCCGTAGTAGATGCCGGCGAGCATGATCAGCGCGCCGGTCGGATCGACGCCGAAGGTGATCGGCAAGAGGATGGCGATGGTGGCGATCGGCCCGACGCCGGGCAAAACGCCGATCAGCGTGCCGATCATGCAGCCGATGAAGCACAGGGCGAGGTTCTGGAGAGAGAGGGCGACCGAGAGGCCGAGCCCAAGGTTGGAAATGATCTCGGACATCGCGCCCTCAGATGTGGATCGAGGTGCCGGGGACGATCAGGATCGGCATCGGTTGGTTCAGCGCGTAGCGGAACAGGCCGATGCAGAACGCGGTCACGACGATCGCGAAGATGACGAGCTCCCTCGGCCGCGTCTCGTCTGAGGCGAACCCGCCGATGACGAGCGCGAGCGGACCGGCGATGACGAGCCCGAACTGGCGGATCGTGAGGCCGAAGGCGATGATGCCGAGCGCCACGAACACCGGGCCGCGAAAGGTCCATTTCTCGAGGCCGTCGCCGTCGCGGACGAGGCCGATCACGAGGAGGAACGCGCCGCAAAACCCGACCCCGATCGCGAGCCAGCGCGGCAGCATCGCCGGCCCCATCGCTCGCAGCGTCCCCTGCGGCAGGTCGCTGACGAGATAGACCGCGAACACCGAGAGCGCGATGAGCGCAACCCCTGAGACGACGTTCTGCGGGCCGCGGATCGGGCCCCGCTTCGGCGCGGTCGCGCCCGCGTCAACATCCGTCGGCATCGGCGCTCCTCCCGAGAGCGGTACTGGCTGGTGGTGCGGCCTTTACTATGTTGAGCACGTCTCTCCAAGGCCGAATCAAGCGCTTGGGGGCCGGGTCAGTTCGCCGTCACGCCCGCCTTCTTGATCACCGGCACCCACTTCTCGATCTCGGAGCGGACGAGCTCGCCGAGCGCCGCCGGTGTCTGGCCGGCCTCATCGGGAAGCTCCGCGCCGAGCGCCGCAAGCGCCGGGCCGGCGAGCGTCGCGAGCGCGGCGGCAAGCGCGGCGGTAAGCCACCTCATACGCTTTCTCCTCCCACCCACAGACGGGTTCGGCCCCTCCTTAGATGGACAGCCGCCGGCTTGGCTACGGGCAAACGTCATTCGGCGAGCTCGCGCATGACCTTGATCAGGTCCGATTTGCCTTCGAAGCCGATGCCGGGAAGCTCAGGCATGACGATATGGCTGTTCTCGACCTTCACGCCGTCGGGGAAGCCGCCATAGGGCTGGAACAGGTCGGGATAGCTCTCGTTGCCGCCGAGCCCGAGGCCGGCCGCGATGTTGAGCGACATCTGATGCCCGCCATGCGGAACGCAGCGGCTCGGCGACCAGCCGAACTGTGCGAGCACGTCCAATGTGCGCAGATATTCGACGAGGCCGTAGGACAGGGCGCAGTCGAACTGCAGCCAGTCGCGGTCCGGCCGCATCCCGCCGTAGCGCAGCAGATTGCGGGCATCCTGGTGCGAGAACAGGTTCTCGCCCGTCGCCATCGGACCCGGATAGAACTCCGACAGCGCCGCCTGCAGCGCATAGTCGAGAGGATCGCCGGCCTCCTCGTACCAGAACAGAGGGTACTCCCGCAGCATCTTGGCGTAGGCGATGGCGGTCTCGAGATCGAAGCGCCCGTTGGCGTCGACCGCGAGCTGCGCCTCGGAGCCGATCTCCGTGAGCACCGCCTCGATGCGGCGACGGTCCTCGGCGATCAACGCGCCGCCGATCTTCATCTTCACGACGGTGTAGCCGCGCTCGAGGTAGCGGCGCATCTCGGCCCGCAGCGCCGTGTCGTCCTTGCCCGGATAGTAGTAGCCGCCGGCGGCGTAGACGAAGACCCTCGGGTTCGCCTCGCGGCCCTTAGCTTCGGCGAGCAGGCGGAAGAGGGGCTTGCCGCTGATCTTCGCCGTCGCGTCCCATACCGCCATGTCGAGCGTTCCGACGGCGACCGAGCGCTCGCCGTGGCCGCCCGGCTTCTCGTTCGTCATCATGGCGGCCCAGACCTTGTGCGGATCGAGATTGTCGCCGCTCTCGTCGAGAAGGCTCTCGGGAGCCGCCTCCAGGATGCGGTCGCGGAAGCGCTCGCGGATGAGGCCGCCCTGGCCGTAGCGGCCGTTCGAGTTGAAGCCGTAGCCAACGACGCGCCGCCCGTCGCGCACGGTGTCGGTGACGACCGCCACAAGGCTCGCGGTCATCTTCGAGAAATCGATGTAGGCGTTCCGGATCGGCGAGGCGATCGGCTGGGTGATCTCGCGAACGTCGACGATGCGCATGTGGGCGTCTCCCTTATGCCGCGGACGAGCCGTGGATATTGAACACGCGACCTGAGGCGCCTGTTCGACCGGCTTGCCGCGCCTTGAGCGGCACGGCGCGCCGCTTGTCGTCAAGGGGCGATGCCGTTATCGAGGCCGCGAACCGGCGCTAGGCCGGAACGGCTTTCACGGGCGGACACCAGCATGGCGACCAATCGGGTCTACAACGTCGCGGTCATCCCCGGCGACGGCATCGGCAAGGAGGTGGTGCCGGAGGGCATCCGCGTCCTCGAGGCGGCCGGCAAGAAATACGGCTTCGAGATCCGGCAGGAATGGCACGACTTAGCCTCCTGCGACTACTACCTCAAGCACGACCGGATGATGCCGGAGGACTGGAAGGAGCGCATCGGCGGGCAGGACGCGATCTTCTTCGGCGCCGTCGGCTGGCCCGAGAAGGTGCCGGACCACATCTCGCTTTGGGGCTCGCTGATCCTGTTCCGGCGCGAGTTCGACCAATATGTGAACCTGCGGCCGGTGCGGCTGATGCCGGGGGTGCGCTCGCCGCTCGCCGACCGCAAACCCGGCGACATCGACTTCTGGGTCGTGCGCGAGAACACCGAAGGCGAGTACTCCTCCGTCGGCGGGCGCATGTTCCAGGGCACCGAGCGCGAGTTCGCGGTCCAGGAGACGTTCATGACTCGGATCGGCGTCGACCGGGTGCTGAAGTTCGCCTTCGAGCTCGCGCAGAAGCGCGACAAGAAGCACCTCACCTCGTGCACGAAGTCGAACGGCATCTCGATCACGATGCCGTATTGGGACGAGCGCGTGAAGGAGATGGCGAAGCGCTTCCCCGATGTCGCCTGGGACCAGTACCACGTCGACATCCTGACGGCGCATTTCGTGCTGCATCCGGACTGGTTCGACGTCGTCGTCGCCTCGAACCTGTTCGGCGACATCCTCTCCGACCTCGGGCCCGCCTGCACCGGCACCATCGGCATCGCGCCGTCGGGCAACATCAACCCGGAGCGCAAGTTCCCCTCGGTGTTCGAGCCGGTGCACGGCTCCGCTCCCGACATCGCCGGCAAGGGCATCGCGAACCCGATCGGGCAGATCTGGTCCGGCGCCATGATGCTCGACCACCTCGGCGAGAGCGAAGCCGCGGCGGCGATCGTCTCGGCGATCGAGAAGGTGCTGGCCGAGCCGAAGCTGCGCACCGGTGACCTCAAGGGGCAGGCGAACACCCAGACGTCCGGAAAAGCGGTGGCCGAAGCGCTCGCCTGAGCGTTACCTCTTGTGGCCGGCCCCGGCGCCAGCCGGGCGGCCCCGACCGAGTGAGCGATCCCGATGGAAGACCTCGCGCCGCAAGTCCTCAAGATCCTGCAGATCATCTGGATCAACATCATCCTGTCGGGGGACAACGCCGTCGTCATCGCGCTCGCCTGCCGCGGCTTGCCGAAGAACCGGCAGCGCATGGGCATGGTGCTCGGCGCCGGGGTTGCGGTGGTGCTGCGCATCATCTTCACCGTCGGCGTCGTCTACCTCCTCGCGACGCCGTTCCTGAAGATCGCCGGCGGGCTGCTCCTGTTCTGGATCGCGGTGAAGCTCGTGGTCGAGGACGAGGAGGAGCAGGAAGGCAAGATCGCCCAGACCGACCGGCTCTGGCACGCGGTGCGCACCATCGCCATCGCCGACGCGGTGATGAGCCTCGACAACGTGCTCGCCATCGCCGCCGTGGCGAAAGACTCGCTCTTCCTCCTGATCCTCGGCCTCGCCATCTCGATCCCGCTCATCGTCGCCGGCGCGGCGCTGATCATGGCGCTGCTCTCGCGGTTTCCGATCTTCGTCTGGCTCGGCGCCGGGCTCCTCGGCTGGGTCGCCGGCGAGATGCTGATCACCGACCCGTGGCTCGAGGGCCAGATCGGCACCGCGCTCGCGCACCGTCTCGAGATGCCGATGGCGGCGCTCGGCGCGCTCTTCGTCGTGGGCGTCGGCTACCTCCTCAAGCGCCGCGCGCATCAGACGGCGGCGAGCGGGTCGGAACTCGGCCACTAGAGCGGAATCCGCTCGGGCTGAATGGGGCGAGGCTCCGTATCCGGAGCTTGGCTATCGTGTTGTCGTTCTCCCCAAGACGAGCGTCAAGGAACGGGCCGACGCGGTCTTGGCCGAACTATCAGGCGACCCGCGCCAGGAGTTCGAGCGACTCCTCGAACGCGACCATCTTCTCCTCGGCGGGGGTGCTGGTCCTGACGGCGCCAGCCGCGGGTCTCCGCGGACATTGACGAACGGCGCGCGAGCCGGCATCGCGTCTTGCCCGCGCCATGTCGCCACCTCCCTTCACCTTCGGCGCCGCCATGCACGGCGCGCGGCTGACCTTGCCGCTCCTCCCCAGCGTGATGGTGTTCGCCGCGGCTTTCGGCGCCGCCGCCGCCGGCAAGGGCCTGAGCTTCGTTGAGACCGTCGCGATGAGCGGCCTCGTCTATGCCGGCGCGTCGCAGATGGTCTCGCTCGAGCTGTGGCGCGAGGCGTGGTCGCTCCCGAGCGTCGTCGAGGTCGCGGCCGTGACCGCGGTCGTCAACGCGCGCATGATCCTGATGGGCGCGGCGATCCAGCCCTGGCTGGCCCCGGCGCCGGCCCGGCGGAACGCGGTCCAGTGCTTCTTCCTCACCGATGCGAGCTGGCTCCTCGGGACGCGCTACCAGGCGGGCGGCGGGCGCGATCACGGCATGCTGCTCGGGGCAGGCGTGTTCCTGTGGATCGTCTGGGTCGGCACGACGAGTGCCGGCTATCTCGCCGGCGCGCTCGTGCGCGACCCGGCGCGCTACGGCCTCGACGTGCTGATGCCGATCTTCTTTGCCGCCATGCTGGTGTCGCTGTGGCAGGGGGCGCGGCTCGCGATCCCGTGGGCGGTCGCCGGCGTCGTCGCGCTTGCCGCACAGGCGCTGACGCCGGGCTACCTGTTCATCATCATCGGCGCGCTCGCCGGAATGCTGGCCGGAGCGTGCGCGGATGGCGATTGAGGCCTTCATCGCCGGTCCGGCGGGCTCGTACGCGGCGATCGGCGCCATGGCGGTCGCGACCTATCTTTGCCGCGCCTCCGGCGTCGCGCTGATGAGCCGCCTGCGCCTGACCCCGCGGGTGACGCGGGCCGTGAAGGCCCTGCCCGGCTCGATCGTCGTCGCGACCGTCGCGCCGCTCGCCGCGCAGGCGGGCCTTGCCGCCATGGCCGG
>JAJKJG010000231.1 GCA_021154065.1 Methylobacterium sp. | reverse complement strand
CGAGGTTGGTGACCCCCGGTATCGCGTCGCACAGGTGGATCACCGGCCGCTCATAGGCCGGGTTCTTGACCTTCACCCAGGCGATCGCCTCGCCCTCTGACCCTGCCATGTGCTCGGCTGTGTCCTTCGCGGTCGCCGATTTTGGTATGGTGACGGTGAGCACGCCGTTCTTGAACGATGCCTCGGCTTTCTCCTCCTCGACCTCGAAGGGCAGCGCGATGCTGCGCTCGAAGGTAGCGCTAGCTGAAGCGCCGGCCCTGGTTCTCGCTCGCCGGATATGCAAACGCTCCGGCACGGAGGGGGCGTTTGCTTTCAGATGGCTTACGCTGCTCGCTTGTCACGGGCGGGCGGGGCGTCTCTGAGCCCTGCTCCCGGCGGGTTGTCGAAGAACTCGATGCCGCGCGCTTCCAGCGCTCCTTTGACGGCTTGGGCGGTGCGGGACATCAAGCTCTCTCCGCGCTCCAACTTACTGATCGTCGAAGTTGACACGCACGCCGCCTCCGCGAGCTCTCGCACGCCAATCCGCAAAGCTGCGCGTGCCATCCGGCACTGAACCGCTTTCATCCCTGTATCCTTGACTGAGACCCTGCACCGCTTGGAGCAATTCAGGTACCAAACCGATAATTGAATCCGATCCGACCGATGTGACCTTTGGTGCCCACATTCGTAGTGAAGGAGTTCACGCCAAACCCGGGTACCGGGTTCCTTCGCGCCATCCAATCCGGACGGCTTTCCGCAACGCGAACCGACGACGGCGGATACTCGATTGATCCCGCCGAACTGTTCAGGGTGTACCCGCCGAAGAGCGCTGCGACGGATCGCGAGGCGGACCGGAGCGCGGGACAGAACGCAATCGCCCTTGCACCGGTCAATTCCACGGAAATGCTCGTCCGGCACGCTCAATTGGAAGCCGCGGTCAGCGGCTTGCAGGCCATCCTTGAGGCGGAGCGGAAACGCGGAGAGGAGTTGCGCACGGAACGGGATCGATGGGCGGCGCAAGCCGAACGCCTCGCCCTCCCCGCCCCTCAGAATCGCCGCGGCTTCGTGGGCTGGCTCAAACGGGCGTAGCCCGGAGTAGCGCGGCGCCCGAGCCAAACGCGGAGGCCACGGCGCTGCGGCATCTCCGCGCTCGTCCGCCTGTGTTTGCGCCGAACGTTGGGGTAAAAGTTGGGGTTCCGCTCAAACTAGTAAGTAAAACCAGAACGTGATGAGAGGGTTAGAGCCGTTTGTTGGCGGAGACGGAGGGATTCGAACCCTCGATACGGGTTGAAGCCCGTATAACGGTTTAGCAAACCGCCGCCTTCAGCCTCTCGGCCACGTCTCCGGTCCGGCAGGATGGGCTCTATGCCCGAGGGGCCCCGGATTGACAAGCCGCAGACCGTCGCGCCGAAGCCTCACACGGGCGGCGTCGCCCGCTCCTCGCTGCCCGCTTCGCGCGCCGTCGGCGGCGCGAGCCGTCGCCGCTCGTAGTGCTTCGCAAGGCGCAGATGACGGGAGATCGCGTAGTTCATCGCGGTGAGGAAACCGTAGACGCCGCGGACGAAGTGGCGCCGGGCGACGTAGGCCTTGATGAAATTCGCCGGGAACTCGAAGAACAGGCGCCAGGTCGGGATCGCGACGCCGCGCAGCTCGAGATCATGCGCCTGCTGATCGGAGTACCGGTTGAGCTTGTCGAGCTGGTCCCCGAGCGACCGGACCGAGAAGTGATGGATGACGCCCCTCAGATGCCCGGCCCTGATGCCGGCGTTCAGCTCGACGCGGTCGTGCACGAGCGCCGCCGAGTAGCGGCCGGCGTCGCGCCGGTAGAGCCGCACCGGGGTGAGGGTGTAGGCCCAGGAATGCGGGCGGTCCTCGCCGGGGAAGATCTCGGCGATGCCGATGCGGTAGGCGGGCGATGGCGGCTCGCCCGCCGCGAACAGGGCCCGGATCTCACGCTCGAGCTCCGGCGGCACGACCTCGTCGGCATCGAGGTTGAGGAGCCATTCGTGACGGCACTGCTCTTCGGCAAAGCGCTTCTGCGGCCCATAGCCCGGCCACGGGTGATGGATCACCCGCGCGCCGAGCCCCACTGCGACGGCTGGGGTGGCGTCGGTCGAGCCCGAATCCACCACCACGACGTCGTCGCTGAGGTCGCGCACCGCCCGGATCGCGTCGCCGATGCGGTCGGCCTCGTCCTGCGCGATAATGAAAACGGAGAGCGGCAGCGGCGCGGCGGCGGTCATTGGCGATCTGCGGATCTGCGGCAGGTCAGGCCGGGCCTCGAGCTCCTCGACATTCAGGCGATCAGAGGGATGGTGCCCAGGGGCGGAATCGAACCACCGACACTGCGATTTTCAGTCGCATGCTCTACCAACTGAGCTACCTGGGCATCCGGCCTCGCCGCCGGTCGCGGCGCGTCGGAGCGGCTGTATAGGGGCGAGGCCTGCGCCTGTCCAGCGCGAGCCCGCACCTTCAAAGCCTTTCGTCGCCTCCCATTTCCTCATCCTCGGCGGCCGGCACCACATAGGCGCCGGCGAGCCAGCGCTGCAGGTCGACGTCGGCGCAGCGTCCCGAGCAGAACGGGCGCGAGGCCGGCACCGCCGGCTGGCCGCAGACCGGGCATCGGCCAGCGCCGGCGCTGTTCTCAATCGGCGGGGCCGGCGTGAGGTTGTCGTTCACGGTCCCGATCTAGGGCGCGAAGCTCGGTCTTCAACACCTTGCCGTAATTGTTCTTCGGCAGGGCCGCGAGGTAGACATAGGCCTTCGGCCGCTTGAAGCGCGCGATCCGCGCCAGGCACAGGGTGTCGAGCTCCGCGCGCGTGGCCTCGCCGACCACATAGGCGACGACGGCCTCGCCCCATTCCGGGTCGGGCCGGCCGATGACCGAGACCTCGCGCACCGCCGGGTGCTGCAGCAGCACCTCCTCGACCTCGCGTGGATAGATGTTCGAGCCGCCGGAGATGATGAGGTCCTTCGAGCGGTCCTTGAGGGTGAGGTAGCCGTCGGCGTCGAACGCGCCGACGTCGCCGGTGTGCAGCCACCCGTCCTTGAGCGTCGCCGCCGTCGCCTCCGGGTTGTCCCAATAGCCCGCCATCACCGGCAGGCCGCGGCAGATCACCTCGCCGACCTCGCCCGTCGCCACGGCGCGGTCGTCGGCATCCACGACCGCGACCTCGACGCAGGCATAGGGCAAGCCCGCGGACCCCAGGCGCTCGAGCCAGCGCGGATGGTCGGCGTCGGCGACGTCGCCCTTCGACAGGGTGGTGATCGTCATCGGGCTTTCGCCCTGCCCGTAGATCTGGGCGAGCACCGGACCCAGGCGCTCGAGCGTCGCGCGGGCATCCTCGACATACATCGGCGCGCCGCCCGAGACGAGGGTGCGGATCGAGGACGGATCGCAATCGGCCGGGCTCGCGACGAGGCGCTTGATCATCGTCGGCGCGCCGAACATCGACATCCGGCGCCAGTGCGTGAACAGCTCGAAAATCTCCTCCGGGTCGAAGCCGCCGGATTCGGGCACCACGTTGACGCCCCGGCGCATCACATGCGGGAAGATGTAGAGGCCGGAGCCGTGGCTCATCGGCGCGGCATGAAGCAGGCCGTCGCCGGGCGCGACCGGATCGACCTCGGCGAGATAAGCATGGGCCGCTGAGGCGAGGTTGCCGTGGGTCAGCATGGCGCCCTTCGGCCGGCCGGTGGTGCCGCTGGTGTAGAACAGCCAGGCAAGGTCGTCCGGCCCGCGCTCGATGGTGGCCGCGATCGGATCACCCTTAAGGAGCTTGGCGTAAGCCGGGCTGCCGATGACGATGAGCCGCTCCATCGTCGGCGGCGCGTGCGCGGCGAGATCGCTCTCGAGCTCGGGCGTGGCGAAGCAGAGCTTTGCGCCGGAGTGCTCGAGCACGTAGCCGAGCTCGGCCCCATGGAGCTTCGCGTTCGCCGGCACCGCCGCAAGGCCGGCCCACCACAGGCCGTAGAGGATCTCGACGTATTCCGGGCAGTTCTTGGCAATGACGGCCACGCGCTCGCCCGGCGTGAGGCCGAGCTTTCCGCGCATCGCTGCGGCGAGGCGCGCGGCCCGCGCGGCAAGCTCGGCATAGGTGCGAACGACGCGGCGGCCGTAACCGATGGCGGGGCGGTGCGGGTCGGCTTTGCCCGCGCGCTCGAGCCAAAGCGCGACGTTCATGGCCTCAAGCCACGTTGAGCCACGAAAAACGGACCGGATAGCCCTCGCCGTCGAGGAGCGAGATGGTCTCGTAAAGCGGCATCCCGACCACGTTCGTGTAGGAGCCGACGAGCTTGACCGCGAACGTGCCGGCGAGACCCTGGATGGCGTAGCCGCCGGCTTTGCCGCGCCACTCGCCGGAGGCGAGATAGCTCTCCATCTCCTCTCGGGACAGGCGCTTGAACCGCAAGCGGGTCTCGACGATGCGCTCGCGCAGCTTGTCGCCCGGGGTCACGAGGCACACGGCCGAATAGATCCGGTGGGCGCGGCCGGACAGCATCCTGAGGCACGCCGCCGCCTCGTCCACGACCTCGGCCTTCGGCAGGACGCGGCGCCCGACCGCGACCACCGTGTCGGCGGAGAGGATGAAGGCTTCGGCGAGATCCTCGCGGTTGCGCGCCGTCTTGCGCGCGACCTCGGCTTTCGTGCGGGCGAGGCGCTTTGCGAGCTCGCGCGGCGTCTCGGACTTCAGCGGCGCCTCGTCGACATCGGCGGGAAGAAGCGCGTCGGGCTCGATGCCGGCCTGCTGCAGGAGCGCGAGGCGACGCGGCGAGCCGGACGCCAGCACGAGCTTCGGGCGCCATCCGGCGGTTGTGCTGCGAGGCGCCACGAGACTGAGGTTCACCTGGGAAGGGGGCTCGCCGGATTAAGGACGGAGAGCAGGCTGGCGGGCGCGGAACCTACCCTATAGGTTCGGGCTTGTGAACATGGGCATTCGCCCCGCACCCGACACACCCCGTCCCTCCGCAGGAATCGCATGAGCGCCCGCCGACTCACCCGCTCCCTCATCCACGCCGGCACCGAAGCCGGCGAGGCAGCCGTGAATTCCGCGGTCACGATCGCGGCGCGCCTGCCGATCTTTGCCGGCTGCCTCGTCGCGCCGACCGCCGAGGGCATGGCCGAGTGGAATCGCGCCTGTGCCGAGAAGGCCACAGCCGCCTGGCAAGGGCTGTTTGCGGCCTCCGCGGCCTGGCAGCAGGTGATGATTCGCGCGGCCTTTCGCCCGCCCTCCCCGGCGGCGCTCGCGAACGATCTCGTGCGGGTGTCGCACAAGGCCGGACAAGCGGCGCGCAAGGCCGTCAAGGCGAACGCCAAGCGGCTCGGCCCTGCCCGCAAGTCAGGCTGAGGGCGGCGGCTCCATCGGATCCGCGAGCGGCTCGGTCCGGAGCGCCTCGGCCGCGGCCCGATCGAGCTGGCGATAGCGCGCCACCCCGAAGGGGATGCTCCCGAGGTACACGAGCGTGCCGAGCGCCAGCGTCGCGAAGGGAAAGCTGACCAGGAGCCCGATGAAGGCCGCCGTGACGACGAAGATCGGCAGCACCCAATCCCGCGGCACGCGCTTGCCCATGGTCTTGCCGGAGAAGGTCGGGACCGTCGACACCATCATGAAGGCGACGAACAGCACGTAGACCAGCACCACCGGGGCCATGCGCGACCCCATCGGCACGCCGACGAAGTAAAGATAGATCGGCAGGAGCACGGTCACGGCCCCGGCCGGAGCCGCCATGCCGACGAAGAAGTTCTTCTTCCAGTCGGGGCGGGTCGGGTCGTCGATCATGACGTTGAACCGCGCCAGCCGCAGCGCCGAGGCGATCGCGAACAGAAGCGCCGCGACCCAGCCGAGCCCCTTGAGGCTCTGCAGGATGAAGCCGTAAAGGATCAGCGCTGGGGCGACGCCGAAGCAGACGAAATCCGAGAGCGAATCGAGCTCGGCGCCAAAGCGCGAGGTGCCCTTGAGGAAACGCGCAAGCCGCCCGTCGAGCCCGTCGAGCACGCCGGCGACGATGATGCAGATCACCGCGGTGTCGAGGTGCCCCTCGTAGGCGAGGCGGATCGCGGTCAGCCCGAGGCAAAGCGCCAGCACGGTGACGAGGTTCGGCGCGATCACCCGGAACGGCACCGGCTTGAAGCGCCGCCGGCGCGGTTCGAGCGGGTCCGGCGCGAAGGGCGGAAAGAGGTCCGTCATGGAGGGACAATAGCGGTGCCGGACAGGGCGGGCTACCTCTTGGGCCGGAGACGGCTCTCGCGCGGCATTCGACGCCGTGATGACAATGGCCACGTTTCGTGAGTAGAGATTCGCCTCTCCTCCAGCCACACTGGCGGGGTGTCCTCGCCGGAGCCTGTCATGCTGACCCTCGTCATCGGGAACAAGTGCCACTCCTCCTGGTCGCTCAGGCCCTGGATCCTGATGAAGCAGTTCGACATCCCGTTCCAGGAGGTGCTGATCCCCTTCGCCGACCCGATCGACTCGCCGGCGTGGAAGAGCGAGGTCAAGAAATACTCGCCGGCCGGCAAGGTGCCGGCGCTCGTCGACGGCGAGGTCGCGGTGTGGGAGTCGCTCGCCATCATGGAATACCTCGCCGAAACCCATCCCGATCGCGCGATCTGGCCGAGAGACCCGGCGGCGCGCGCGATGGCGCGGTCGATCGCCTCCGAGATGCACGCCGGCTTCTCCGCCATCCGCGGCGCCTGCCCGATGAATCTCGGCAAGCGCTTCGCAAGAAAGGACCGCGGCGCCGGCGTCGCGAAGGATGCGGCGCGGGTCGCGGAGATCTGGCGCACGGCGCGAGAGCGCTTCGGCCAAGGCGGGCCGTTCCTGTTCGGCGCCTTCAGCGCCGCCGACGCGATGTACGCCCCGATGGTGACGCGCTTCGACACCTACGCGATCCCGGCGGACGGCCAGACCCGCGCCTACATGGACGCGGTGCTCGGCACGCCGGCCTTCCAGGAATGGCGCCGCGCCGCGCTTGCCGAGACCTGGATCGTGCCCGAAGACGAGGTCGACGAGGAGCCGGTCGAGAACTTGCGGAAGGCGGCGGCAGCATGAACGCGATGAACACCCATTACCCCGATCCGACCCGCATCGAGCCGTCGAACCGGCACACGCTCGCGGTCATCGTCGACAACGAGCCGGGCGTGCTCGCGCGCATCGCCGGCATGTTCTCCGGCCGCGGCTACAACATCGAGAGCCTGACGGTCTCCGAGACCGAGCACCAGAAGCACATCTCGCGCATCACCATCGTGACCACAGGCACGAACGCGGTGATCGAGCAGATCAAGAGCCAGCTCGCGCGGCTCGTGCCGGTGCACCGGGTCGTCGACCTGACGATCCAGGGCGAGGCGATCGAGCGCGAGCTGTGCCTCGTCAAGGTCGTCGGCACCGGCGACCACCGCGTCGAGGCCCTGCGGCTCGCCGGCGCCTTCAACGCGCGCACCCTCGACGCCACGCTCTCCTCGTTCGTGTTCGAGCTCACCGGCGCGACCGAGGACGTCGAGCGCTTCATCAGCCTCATGACCGCCGTCGGCCTCGCCGAGGTCTCCCGCACCGGCATCGCCGCGATGAGCCGGGGCAAGGAGGGGCTGTAGCCATGCAGGAGGATCGATGACTGGGCTCAAGCTCTACTACTCCCCCGGCGCCTGCTCGCTCGCGCCGCACATCGCGCTGGAAGAGGCGGGCGTCGCCTACGAGCCGGTGAAGGTCGCGCTCGCCAAGGGCGAGCAGCGCACGCCGGAGTACCTCGCCATCAATCCAAAGGGCCGCGTGCCGGTGCTGGCCGAGGACGATTGGGTGCTGACCGAGAACGCCGCGATCCTGCCCTATATCGCCCAGCGTTTTCCCGAAGCCCGCCTGTGGCCGTCCGACCCGCGCGAGGCGGCGCGTACGGCGGAGTGGATCGGCTGGATCGCGTCCACGGTCCATATCGCCTATGCCCATGTGCGCCGGCCCGAGCGCTACGCCGCCGATCCGAAGGCGATCGAGGATGTGATCGCCAAGGGCAAGGAGAGCTGCCGCGACATCTGGGGGCAGGTCGAGAAGAAGCTCGGCGCCGACCCCTGGGCGGTCGGGAAGGGCTACTCGGTCGCCGATCCGTATCTTCTCGTGTTTTGGACCTGGGGCCGCGGTCCGACGCTCGGCTTCGACATGGCGAAGGACTTCCCGAACTGGACCGCGCACGCCCGGCGCATGGGCGAGCGGGCGGCGGTGAAGCGTGCCTTCGAGCGCGAGGCGCTCGAGCTGCCTGCCTAGCGCGCTTGCTCCGAAAGTCCGCGTCCGACGGCTGAGCTCACGCGCCTTTATCCTCGCGGCCTTCTCGGCGCGAGGGGATAATCGAGAGCGCATCCGCAAACCCCGAGGGGAACGGGAGGCCTGGTCCGTGCTGCGCGCCCGGGCGGACGTGCGCACGAGGGTGGGATGGGTGGGTAGGGTTCCGCCCGGATCCCCGAGCCGAACCAGACCTCCCGCGCGACGCTCTTGGTCCCTGGCCCCGCGACTTCGGCGTCTTGCATGACCGTTGCCGGTCGAAAGCCGCCTTAAGTGCGT
>JAJKJG010000230.1 GCA_021154065.1 Methylobacterium sp. | reverse complement strand
CGCCTTAAGTGCGTCCGCACGGACCCGGGTTTTTCACCGGGACGGGCGAGGCCGCCGCCAGGATGCCGGGCGGCGCGCCTTGTCGCGCCGGAGACCGGGAGGCGGAGAACCCTGAGACACCGCCTTGCGAGGACGGGCTCAGCGCCGCATCAGCCAAGGGCGCCGGCGAACCGCCGCCCCAGCCACCGCCTCCGGCTTCCCGGACGCGCTCTTTCGAGCCCGCCCGATCACCGTCCGCGATGCCGCCCCACGTCACGACGCCTCATGAGCGCGCCCCTCTGCCGGGCGGGATGAGCCACGGTAGGACTAAATGGGAGAGGTTGTCAAGGACTTTTTTCGCCTCTCCCGAACGGGAGAGGTCGAGTCGCGCCGGAAGGCGCGACCGGGTGAGGGGTTGAGCCCCGTCCGGCGGAGCCTGCGGGCGCCGTCTGTTCTGCGGCCGGTTCCCCTCACCCCTGCCCCTCTTCCTCCGGGAGAGGGTTCAGCGCGCCCTGCGCCTCAAGCCCGGCCGTGGCGGGCGTGGGCGAGCGCCGGGGCCGGCGCCGTTTCCTTGAGCTCGGTCTTTCCGGCCTTGGTGATGCGCCAGCGCAGCGCGTCCTTGCCGCGGCGCTCGAGGAACTCGAGTTTCTCGAGGCGCAGCATCGCCTTGTAGGTCTGCGACAGGGTGTCGAGGCTCTCCTGCGAGAGCCAGACGACGCCGCCGGGCCGCTCCGCTGCCGCCTTGAGCAGCTCGCGCTCGAGCGGCGACAAGCCTTTACGCTTCGTCGCCATGACTTCAACTCCGACGATCGGCGACCGCAACAAGGGAACAACTTAGTTGGCTTCGCTCCCGGGATCAAAGCCGATCGTCGCCGGATGGTTTACGGGCCGGCCGGAGCCGAAAACCGCCTCAACCCTTCGGCAAAAGCTCTTTTACCAGCCCGCTCGCCTTGGCGAAGTCCATTTTGCCGGCGTATTCGGCCCGAAGCCGGCCGATGACCTTGCCCATGTCCTTCATCGAGGCGGCGCCGGTCGCGGCGATCGCGGCTTCGACTGCGGCACGCGTCTCGGCCTCGTCCATCTGCCGCGGCAGGAAGCCCTGGATGACGGCGATCTCCTCGCGCTCCTGATCGGCGAGCTCGCGGCGGCCGGCCTGATCGTAGATCGCGACCGATTCCTGGCGCTGCTTGATCATCTTCTGCAGGAGCGCCAGGATCTCCTCCTCGCTCGCCTGCCCCCTCCCCGCGCCGCGCGCCTCGATATCCTTGTCCTTGAGCGCCGCCTGGATCATGCGCACCGTCGACAGGCGCCGCTTCTCGCCGGCCTTCAGCGCCTCCTTCATGGCCTCGGTGAAGCGCTGGCGCATCGGGTTCTCCTGGGATCGGCGGCGCTCGCGGCGTTGACGGGCGCGGGCCGGCTCATTAAGTCAGCCCGACGGCGAAAGGCCCGGCCCCGGATGGCCGTTGCGCGCCGCACTTAAACGAGATCGGACAGATGCCGCAAGACACGCACGCAGGTGGGTGGCACGAGCCGCGCGCGACCGCGCTCCTCGTCCTCGCCGACGGCACCGTGCTCGAGGGCTTCGGCATCGGCGCTGTGGCCGAGAGCGACGGCGAGGTCTGCTTCAACACCGCGATGACCGGCTATCAGGAGATCCTGACCGACCCGTCCTATGCCGGCCAGATCATCACCTTCACCTTCCCCCACATCGGCAACGTCGGCACGAACGAGGAGGACATCGAGAGCGTCAACGTGGCCGCGTCCTCGGGCGTGCGCGGCGTGGTCCTGGGCGCGGCCGTCACCGATCCCTCGAGCTGGCGCGCGACGCGCCATCTCGACGCCTGGCTCAAGAGCCGCGGCATCGTCGGCCTGACCGGCGTCGACACGCGGGCGCTGACCGTGCTCATCCGCGACAAGGGCATGCCGAACGCCGTCATCGCCCATGACCCGACGGGCAATTTCGACGTCGAGGCCTTGAAGGCCCGCGCCGCCGGCCTGCACCCGATGGATGGGCTCGACCTCGTTCCAATGGTGACTCAAAGCCAGCGCTATTCCTGGGACGAGACCACCTGGGAGCTCGGCGAGGGCTATGGCCGCCAGGACAAGCCGCAGCACCACGTCGTCGCGATCGACTACGGCGTGAAGCGCAACATCCTGCGGCTCCTCGCGAAGGCCGGCTGCAAGGTCACCGTCGTGCCGGCGACGGCGAGCGCCGACGAGGTGATGGCGCTCGCGCCCGACGGCGTCTTCCTGTCGAACGGGCCGGGCGACCCGGCCGCGACCGGCGAATACGCCGTGCCGGTGATCCGGCGCCTCCTCGACGAGCGGGTGCCGACCTTCGGCATCTGCCTCGGCCACCAGATGCTCGGCCTCGCCGTCGGCGGGCGCACCGCCAAGATGCACCAGGGCCACCACGGCGCGAACCATCCGGTCCAGGACATGGCGACCGGCAAGGTCGAGATCACCTCGATGAACCACGGCTTCGCGGTCGATCCGGCGAGCCTGCCGGCAACCGCGGTCCAGACCCATGTCTCGCTCTTCGACGGCTCGAACTGCGGCATCGCGCTCACCGACCGGCCGGCGTTCTCGGTGCAGTACCATCCCGAGGCCTCGCCCGGGCCGCGCGACAGCCACTACCTCTTCGACCGCTTCATCGCCCTGATCGAGGACGAGAAGTCGAAGAGCGAAAACAGCGAAGCTTCCGGCCAAGCTCCTCTGCGGAAAGCCGGAGTTGCCTGAAGGCCGCAGCCGGGTTATCGCATTCGACAATAAAAATTACGGCGGCGATTCGCCGGACTGCGGGGCATCGATGACGACCTTCGAGGACGATTCCGCCGACGGCTTCACGCGGCTGCACAAGGCTTTCGTGTTCCACCTTGGCGTCGGTGCGAGCCTCGCCTGGATGACGGCGCTGTATGCCGCGCTGCACGCGCCCTGGGTGCGCAACATCCGCCCGCTGATCGATCCGTCGCAGGTCGGCCGCGTCGAGAGCACCTGGTCGTTCCTGTTCGGCTTCCCGGCGATCCTCACGGTGTCCTGGATCATGGTCTTTGCCGGCTGCGACATGCTGCGCCATTTCCGGCTGATGAAGAGCCAGACCGCCGAGTTCGCGGTCGCGGCCGTCGTCGCCTTCGCGATCTTCTACATGGCGATCGACCGCGCCGTCGCCGCGATCCTCCTCGCCGGCTGACGCAGCGGCGGCGCCGGCGGCGCTCGATCTGCGGCCTGCCCCGCCTAACCCTCCGCCAGCGATCCAGGTGGAGGGCCGGCCGGAAATGACCCCGTAGCGGGCCTCCCTGTTCCGTGCGATCTTTCGGCGGCTGTCGGACCGATCGGCCAGACGCGAGAGCTCGGTCCTGGAGGGACACCGTCATGGGCTCCATGCTCCGATCCTCGGCGCGCGCTTGGATCACCTTAGCGCTCTTTGCAGCCCTGTCGGGTGGTGCGGCGGCGCAGCCGGTCAGCCCCGCGCCGACGCCTGGCGCGAACGATCTTGCCGGCGTCGTCACGAGCCCCAACGGCCCGGAAGCCGGCGTCTGGGTCATTGCGGAGACCGCGGATCTGCCGACCAAGTTCGCGAAGATCGTCGTGACCGACGAGCGCGGCCGTTACGTCCTCCCCGATCTGCCGAAGGCGACCTACAGCGTTTGGGTTCGCGGCTACGGGCTCGTCGACTCGGCAAAATCGCGAACCGAGCCCGGGACGATCCTCAATCTCGATGCCGTGGTCGCGCCGAACGAGGCCGCGGCGGCGCAATATTTCCCGGCGATCTACTGGTACGCGATGCTGAAGATGCCGCCGGCGCGCGAGTTCACGGAGGCTGCTTCGCAGGGCGGCATGCCGGCCCACCTGAAGTCCCAGGCACAGTGGCTCGACGTCGTGAAGACCAACGGCTGCTACGGCTGTCACGCGCTCGGTAACAAGGCCACGCGCACGATCCCGAAGGAGCTCGGCGCCTTCCCGTCCTCGGTCGAGGCGTGGGAGCGGCGCATCCAGTCCGGCCAGGCGATGACGCAGATGACCGCCAATATCGGCCGGCTCGACACCAAGCGGGCGCTGACGCTCTACGCGGATTGGACGGACCGCATCGCCGCCGGCGAGCTGCCCAAGGCGAAGCCCTCCCGGCCGCAAGGCCCGGAGCGCAACGTCGTCATCAGCATGTGGGATTGGGCCGGCCCGAAGGATTACCTCCACGACGAGATCTCGACCGACCGGCGCGACCCGCGCGTCAACGCCAACGGGCCGATCTACGGCGCGACGGAGGAGAGCACCGATCTTCTGCCGGTGCTCGATCCCGTCGCCCACTCCGCGTCGCAGCTCAGGATGCCGGTGCGCGATCCGAAGACGCCGTCGTCGAAAGAGCTTCCGATGGCGCCCTCGCCCTACTGGGGCGAAGAGCCGATCTGGGATAGCCAGACCACGATCCACAATCCGATGATGGATGAGAAGGGCCGCGTCTGGTTCACCTCGCGTGTCGGGCCGCCCGAGAATCCGGAGTTCTGCCGCAAGGGCTCGGACCACCCGTCGGCGAAGCTCTTCCCGCTCGAGCGGGCGAACCGGCATCTGTCGATGTACGACCGTGGCGCCCAGACGTTCACGTTGATCAGCACCTGCTTCCCGACCCATCATCTCGTCTTCGCCGAGGACGCGAACCACACGCTCTGGACAAGTGCCGGCGGTCCGGCGAGCGGCGTCGTCGGCTGGCTCAACCGCAAGCTCTTCGAGGAGACCGGCGACGAGGCAAAGGCGCAAGGCTGGACCGCGCTCATCCTCGACACGAACGGCAACGGCAAGCGCGACACCTATGTCGAGCCGGACCAGCCGATCGATCCGGCAAAGGACACGCGCGTCGTCGCGGCGCTCTACAGCGTCGCGGTCAATCCCATGGATGGCACCGTATGGGGCACCTCGCTCGGCTTCCCCGGCCGGATCGTCCGGCTTGACCCGGGGCAGGACCCGCCCGCAACCGCGCTCGCCGAGGTCTATGAGCCGCCCTTCCCGGGCTACGGCCCACGCGGCGGCGACATCGACCGCAACGGCGTGTTCTGGGCCTCGCTCTCGAGCGGCCATCTCGCGAGCTTCGACAGACGCCTGTGCAAGGGCCCGCTCAACGGTCCTGCCGCGACCGGCAAGCACTGCCCCGAGGGATGGACGCTCCATCCATTCCCCGGGCCGCAATTCGAGACCGTCACGGACCCGGGCTCCGCCGAGGCGAGCTATTACAGCTGGGTCGACCAGCACGATGTCTTCGGGCTCGGCCGGAACGTGCCGATCGCGACCGGCAATGCCAACGAGTCGCTCCTCGCGCTCGTCGGCGGGAGCTGGATCAATCTCCGCGTCCCCTACCCTCTCGGCTTCTATGCCAAATGGATGGACGCTCGCGTCGACGACGCGGCGGGCGGGTGGAAAGGCAAGGGGCTGTGGGCGACGACGAGCACCCGCGCGCCGTTCCACATGGAAGGCGGCAAGGGCACCCGGCCGAAGGTCGTCAAGTTCCAGCTCCGCCCCGATCCGCTGGCTCGCTAGCGGGCGCTGCCGCAACGGCGGCGAGGACGTCCCGCTTGCCGCCTTCTCGGCGTGAAGCCTCGTCGGCCATCAGCCGGTGGAGCATGTGCTGCGGGTCCTTGGATTCTGCGGGCAGACCGTGGATCGCAAGGAGCCCGCGCGCAGCATGGTAGCGCACCAAGGGCTCCGGGTCGTCGAGCGCTTCGACGAGCGCCTGAACGGCGCCCGGATCGCGAACATCGTACAGCGCCTCGGCGGCCTCCTGCCGCTCGGTCGCCTCCGCCGCCGAGCCGAGCACGTCGATTGCGGCAAGAGGCCAACGCCGATCCGGCCGAATCCGCCAAAGCGCCGTCGCCAGATGCAGCAGCCGGTCAGGCAACCAGCTCGCTTCGGGCTCAAGCTTCGCGGCCCGTTGCGCCGAGCGCTCGGCTTCGAAGAGCGCCGCCAGATGCGGCTCCGCCTTGGACGAGCCCAGCACGCCGAGGCCGATGATGGCGCGGCTGTCGGGGAGGAACGCGATGAGCATCGCTTCCGCTCGCTCCCGCTCTTCGCCGACGAGGCCGGCGAGCGCCGGGGTGTCGAGACCCTGGCGCGCCGAGTCCGGGTCCTCGAAAAAGCTGAACCGAAAACGTTCGAATGCGGCGGATCGCGTCGGCATGGCCCTCCAAAGGTTGCAGATCACTGCCGTTCACCGGGGAGATAGCGAGTACATAACCCGAAGTTCATAAGAAGCTCTACTTGCATTCGTCGTCCATCGGTCGTATTGGCGGGCAGCACACGCCGATTGTGCTTCTCCCTATCAGAAAAGGATCTCCGGATGGACGCCTCCGGCTCAAACCCTGCCGACAACAGCAATCTCGTCGAACTCGCCTCGGAGATCGTCGCCGCCTACGTGAGCAACAACTCCGTTCCGACGGGCGAGCTTCCGGCGCTGATCAGTGAAGTCCATGCGGCGCTCAGAACCGTCGGAACCCCGGCCGCGGCACAACCGCCAAGGGGCGAGCCGGCCGTGCCGATCAAGAAGTCGATCACCGGCGACTACCTGATCTCGCTGTTCGACGGCAAGAAGTACAAGTCCTTGAAGCGCCACCTGCGCACCAGCCACGACATGACTCCCCAGCAATACAGGGAGCACTGGGGGCTGCCCGCCGACTACCCGATGGTCGCCCCGAACTACGCCAAGGCGCGCTCCGAGCTCGCAAAGAGCATGGGCCTCGGCCAGCAGCGTCGAAAGGCGGCAGGCAAGAAACGCGCGAAGAGCGCGTAGGCGCATCCGGCCGCGCTGAGCGGATGGGCGGCTCCACCGAGCCGCCCCGAGGTCGCAGCTCGGAAGTCGCAGCTCACCTGCCGCGACCTTTACGACGCCTTGCGCGTTACCCCGCCGATCTTACTGAACGGAGGCGGCGATGGCGCGCGCGGCGGCATATGGACGGCCGGGGCAGTACAATGCCCCGCTCGGCACCGACACCTTCATCTTTAAGGACGATGGCTCGGTCCCGAACAGCCGGCTGCCGCTGATCGTCCGCCAGGGCGCGATCACGCCGGACGCGACCGATCCGGCGTCGGCCTTCGAGCGCACCTTCGCCAAGAACGGCTGGACCAAGTCCTGGCGCGACGGCATCTTCGACTACCACCACTACCACTCGACCGCGCATGAGGCGCTCGGCGTCGCTACCGGCTCGGCGACCGTGCGCTTCGGCGGCGAGAACGGCGAGACCGTCGGGCTCACGGCCGGCGACGTCGTGGTGATCCCGGCCGGCGTCGGCCACGCCCGCATCAGCCAGAGCCACGACCTTCTCGTCGTCGGCGCCTATGCCGAGGGCCGCGACTGGGACATCATCCGCGCGACCGACGCCGGCGCCATCGGCCCGGCGCGCCAGCGCATCGGGCAGGTGCCCCTGCCGGAGGCCGACCCGGTCGACGGCGCGGATGGGCCGCTGATGAAGTTGTGGCGCGGCTGACCTGCGCTGCGCCGTGGATCGCCCGAGCCTACGATGCTGCGGACCGTTGAATCCTCTCTCGAGCGCACCGGTTGGTTTTCATGGGCTTGAGCAAAGCTTCGACGGCGGCTCCGGATGAGCCACCGTTCGTCTTTGGCCGCTCAGCTAGCCGCCGCCTCGGCCTCCGCCTACGCCTTCACCATCGGCTTCGTCACCCAGAGCTGGAAGCCTTCGCCGTTGATCGCCGCCTCGATGTCGGCGCGGGCGAACTTGTGCGGCGGATCCTTGTCGGGCCGGATCACGCCGGTCGCATCCCAGGGCCCGTATTTCGCCGGCAGGCGCGCGCCGGTCGACTCGCCGGCGAAGGCGCGTAGGCTCGGTTTCGGGCGCGACTTGAAGATGAAGATGCGCATAAACGCTCCTGTTGCGGCGCGGCGGCGGAGCGCAAATCCGCCCGTGCCGCAAGCCACCGTCGCCCGCACCCTAGCGGCTTCGCGCCGGAAAAGCACCTTTTGCCGCCTCCGCGGCCCGGAAAATCGCCCGCGGGCTTGCAATTTCGGCCTCGGAAGCGCCATGTGCGGCCGGACGCAGCGCTTGCGTCGCGCGCGACGGCGAGGCTGCGGATGGTCAAGAGCTTCATCACCGGTACGGCTCAAGGCGTCACCGACTCGGTCAAGCGGGTGACGAACATCATGAAGGGCCGTCCCGATCCGCATGCCGAGAAGCAGGCCGCGGCGATGGAGCGCAAGGAGTTAGGCAAGCGGGCGAGCCCGAAGAGCCCGTCCGGCAAGACCGGCTGATCGCAGCCTCAAGCTCACCGGCCTCGCCCGCGGCGCGGGCCAACGCCAGATTCGAAAGGATACCGACTTTGCAAGTGCTCGTTCGTGACAACAACGTCGACCAGGCCCTGCGCGTCCTCAAGAAGCGGATGCAGCGCGAGGGCATCTTCCGGGAGATGAAGCAGCGCCGCGCCTACGAGAAGCCCTCCGAGCGCAAGACCCGCGAGAAGGCCGAGGCGATCCGGCGGGCCCGCAAGGCGGCGCGCAAGCAAGCCCAGCGCGAAGGCCTCCTGCCGATGCCGAAGCGCAAGAT